>NZ_BAABMO010000125.1:0-302 GCF_054767435.1 Proteus sp. MB838 | reverse complement strand
CTCAGTCTGAATGCTGACGTACCATTTACCGCATGACTGACTGACCGTGACGTTTCTCACTTCTCCGACGACTTCACGACTGTTGCGGTAGCGCATCCATCCCAACTTTGGCAATGATATACGACTATTGGATTGATCGAGCTTCACGCCCTGCGGGTAGCGAAAAGCGTCACTTTTACCGAGTTTCTTGAATCGAGGAAAAGCGGTACGCTTCTGGAAAAAATTCTTGTAAGCCCGTTCCAAATCTTTAAGTGACTGTTGTAACGGTTGTGATGGGGCTTCCTTCAACCATTGTGTCTCTG
>NZ_BAABMO010000124.1:0-308 GCF_054767435.1 Proteus sp. MB838 | reverse complement strand
AGAGATACCGGTATAGGCTTGTAGCTCAGGTGGTTAGAGCGCACCCCTGATAAGGGTGAGGTCGGTGGTTCAAGTCCACTCAGGCCTACCAAATCGTATTGATACTGCGTTGTGAATAAACTCGTTTACTGATTGTAAACTTCGTTGATTCACGCCTTGTCTCACTACGATTCACTCATTATAATTAAAGGCACTCCCTTTAAGAGAGTAAATAATCGGTATTAAAACATTATGGGGCTATAGCTCAGCTGGGAGAGCGCCTGCCTTGCACGCAGGAGGTCAGCGGTTCGATCCCGCTTAGCTCCACC
>NZ_BAABMO010000123.1:0-317 GCF_054767435.1 Proteus sp. MB838 | reverse complement strand
GTGCGGGTTTTTCACCCGCATTATCGTTACTTATGTCAGCATTCGCACTTCTGATACCTCCAGCATACCTCACAGTACACCTTCGCAGGCTCACAGAACGCTCCCCTACCCAACGAACGTATCCTTAAATTCGCTTTGTCGTGCTTTCGCCTCGACTTTCATTAACGCATTGACGTCACTTCGTTCCGTCAATCGTTATTCACTCAAACAAATTTAAGTGATACGTTCGCTGCCGCAGCTTCGGTGCATGGTTTAGCCCCGTTACATCTTCCGCGCGGGCCGACTCGACCAGTGAGCTATTACGCTTTCTTTAAATG
>NZ_BAABMO010000122.1:0-338 GCF_054767435.1 Proteus sp. MB838 | reverse complement strand
CGAAATCGAAAATCTCTACTACATGGCCTGTCATGATTTTTGAAATGATGCGTCCAAACCCATATGTTTCATTATTTAATTGAAAACAAAAGATATCTCCGGGTTTTTCATATCTCAGCATCGTTCGTGGTTTTTTATTCCATCCCCAAAATTTAAAATCACTCATTAGCATTTCCCTCCGACTTTTCCAGAACTTTTAGTCTTACTGTCATAAGCTTCTTTAAAAGCATCAGCACGTGTATCAGTCCGGTTATGGTCAAATGAATTGTATTTGTTCCCTCGGTTGATTGACGATATATCTTCACCGATAGTTCCAGTTCTCGTACCATACTTCTCAA
>NZ_BAABMO010000121.1:0-342 GCF_054767435.1 Proteus sp. MB838 | reverse complement strand
AGCGATTATAATACAAGCCACTTTCTTCATCTTCATATTGCCCCGCAAAGCGAAAAGGACATTCGGTATAATTAGGGTCATTCTCCGCTTTACCGTCGCGGTAACGCCAAAACTGCATTTGGCCCCACGTATTCAACCTTCCTGCCCAACTGGCTTGTCCGCCTTCACTGAATATCTCTCGCGGGGTGCCTTGGTGGTCGGTGACCACATAGTGCAGTTTGCCCTGTTGATAACGCGCGGTGGGCGTTATTTCTCCGGGTTGATACAGCCATTGAACTTGTTGCGCATTAGCAAGAGTGCCATCGGCATATATCGGCGTTTCTTCTATCAGTTGGTCTCCCG
>NZ_BAABMO010000120.1:0-345 GCF_054767435.1 Proteus sp. MB838 | reverse complement strand
ATTAATTACGAAATGTCTTGTTTATATATCTAAATATAGGGTGGGTTACTGCTGAACGAGGGATGTCATACTCCCTCCGTTATTAACTAAACACGATGCTAGTTGTCATTTTTTTCGCTTCCTGTTAATTCAAAAACTAAATCGTCATGGAATAGATTTAGTCCATTGACCTGTGCCTGAGCATCATCATGATCATCAGCCTCAATCCACAAAAAATGAATTCGACCAAATCCTGTCATTTGCACTTCATACATATCTCTATCTCCTATCTATTAATCAACTCACCACAGCCCACAGAATGGACTGTAATTAGTTAACTGTGCCTGCTTTTAACCACGTCAGGCG
>NZ_BAABMO010000119.1:0-353 GCF_054767435.1 Proteus sp. MB838 | reverse complement strand
ACATGGGGAGACCCCACACTACCATCGGCGCTACGGCGTTTCACTTCTGAGTTCGGCATGGGATCAGGTGGGACCACCGCGCTATGGCCGCTAAGCAAATTCTGTATATAACTATCTGTTTATGTAGTTATCAATAATTTTTTATGGTGCTGATACCCAGATTCGAACTGGGGACCTCACCCTTACCAAGGGTGTGCTCTACCAACTGAGCCATATCAGCACTAGTGGCTTATTGTCACCGGCTGACACAGCCTAAATATTGATGCTTGGCAGTTCCCTACTCTCACATGGGGAGACCCCACACTACCATCGGCGCTACGGCGTTTCACTTCTGAGTTCGGCATGGGATCAGG
>NZ_BAABMO010000118.1:0-361 GCF_054767435.1 Proteus sp. MB838 | reverse complement strand
TGAACCAGTACCGTGAGGGAAAGGCGAAAAGAACCCCGGCGAGGGGAGTGAAAAAGAACCTGAAACCGTGTACGTACAAGCAGTAGGAGCCCCATCACTCAAGTGCCTCGCACTGAGTGATGCAAGAACATCACCGAAAATAGCGCCGAATTTGCTAACAAGGTTGGTCGATTTTTTCAAGCCGTCGCGCAGTGTACCTAGAAGTACACGAGCAACGGAAGTTAAAAAATCGGGCAAGATTGAACGCAAAGGCAAGCGGGACATTTGAGGATGGGGTGACTGCGTACCTTTTGTATAATGGGTCAGCGACTTATATTCTGTAGCAAGGTTAACCGTATAGGGGAGCCGTAGGGAAACCGAG
>NZ_BAABMO010000117.1:0-412 GCF_054767435.1 Proteus sp. MB838 | reverse complement strand
GTTACAAAATATATTTTTATGTACATAGTGTTTCTTGGGTTGCGAGCAATTTGTCTATTTATTCATCATATTTTATGCTGATAAACACTTTTTATGACTGTTTTTACAGCATGATATAGCGATATTTCAACCAGTTTACGCTAAGTGACTTATCCTAGAGAGATACAAAAAAAACGGGCTGTTTACAGCATATTGATAAGATTTTATTATCCTTTACCGAAGTCTTACCGTGCGCACTGGCTAAGATGACAGACATGACTAACGGATTGTTTTTAAGACAATCATTTAATTTAATTTGTCGTTTTTGATAAAAGGATATTGTTATGCCAACTCCTTGCTATATTTCCATTGAAGGAAAAACTCAGGGCAACATCACTGCAGGCGCGTTTACTGCAGATTCTGTCGGCAACAT
>NZ_BAABMO010000116.1:0-413 GCF_054767435.1 Proteus sp. MB838 | reverse complement strand
GTGTGAGTTTCGTGATTTAGGTCTAGTACAGTCGTAAACTCATACTCAACCCCGTCACGCTGCTCTGATTTCATGCCAAGTTTATCTACGCCTTTCTTACCATTGCCTTTATCGACCTGAGCAGTTTCCGTTTTA
Source organism: Proteus sp. MB838 (assembly GCF_054767435.1). Taxonomy (NCBI): domain Bacteria; kingdom Pseudomonadati; phylum Pseudomonadota; class Gammaproteobacteria; order Enterobacterales; family Morganellaceae; genus Proteus; species Proteus sp. MB838. The sequence continues at coordinate 278 of NZ_BAABMO010000116.1, read as the reverse complement.
CTTCTCATCGTTGCGATAATATGCAGGTCAGACCGTAGGATCGCGTCGAGAAATGCATTGTGGCGTGGTGTTATTTCGCTCCATGCTGACCACGTATTTCCTCGATACTTGGCTTTTGCTAACACATCGAGTAATTCTAGACATCCTCCTGTTCCACTCCATTCGTGAGTAATACTGTCGATTATCAAATTATCGTAGCCAGCTTCCTGCGCAACCCCGATAGCTTCAATAAATCGCTCTGGTGTGAATGGTGGATCTAACTCCAATACGTCAAAATT
>NZ_BAABMO010000115.1:0-415 GCF_054767435.1 Proteus sp. MB838 | reverse complement strand
GATTCTACGACCCACAGATAGGCCGTTTTATCATGCCTGACCCAATTGGGTTATTGGGTGGGATTAATCTGTATCAATATGCGCCGAATCCGTTGGGCTGGGTTGACCCTTGGGGGTTAACTGCTGTTGATGCTCCCGGATATTATGTTTATGGCTTGTTCGATTCAGGCGCAAAAGAGCCTTATTATGTTGGTATTACTGATGACCCGATGAGACGATCAGGTGAGCATCGAGTTAGTGGTCGATTAACTTCAGGTGCAAGCATGAAAACTTTAGATAAAAATGTCAACTACGGCCAAGCCCGCGGCTACGAACAGTATTATATTGAGAAGTATGGTACGAGAACTGGAACTATCGGTGAAGATATATCGTCAATCAACCGAGGGAACAAATACAATTCATTTGACCATAACCG
>NZ_BAABMO010000114.1:0-434 GCF_054767435.1 Proteus sp. MB838 | reverse complement strand
CGACCTTCATCGTCTAATTGAAAACGACCATAACTTTCAAACACACTGTGCTGTCCTCCCTGCTCAATTTTGTTTTCATGAGACAACGGATAAGAAGGACGAACAAAGTTGTTGTCTTTATGGATAGTTTCATCCACACACAAATATTCGCCATATTGCCAAGTCATGGCAGTGCTATCGCTGATATCAGTGTCGGCCTGCGGGTTATAGGTGAGGTGAATACCCGCCGTCATCCCCATATGTTCATCGCTGTAAAACAGTTGTTCTTCTTCAAACCAGAAGTTAATGCCCTCTTCAAACGCCAGTCGACACCAAAAATCAAATGCGGATTCGCGTTTTTGGGTGGTGTAGAGACGTTCAGGGTGTAGATCTTCACGGTAGAATTGGCAATCCGCTTTAACATGGGCCTCATCCAATAAGGTTTTTAAGATGGT
>NZ_BAABMO010000113.1:0-460 GCF_054767435.1 Proteus sp. MB838 | reverse complement strand
TTTTGTTTTCAATTAAATAATGAAACATATGGGTTTGGACGCATCATTTCAAAAATCATGACAGGCCATGTAGTAGAGATTTTCGATTTCGTTTCTTCTAGTCCATCCATAACCGAAGACGACATAAAAAAATCTAACAGAAAAATCACACCAGTTGTAATCGATACTTACGGGTTATTTGATAGAAAAGGATATCCCAATAGTGACTGGAGGATCATTGGACATCAGAATAACTATACGCCTATGAATATGGACGACATATACTTTTCTTACGGAGTTGAAAACTCATGCTATAAAGTTGACATATTCAACAATGATTTTCCTATAACAGAAAAAGAGGCGACTAAATATCCCCGCCTAATCCCTCATTCTGATTATCATATTAAAGAATTATTAGGAGCTATCTAAACTTAACTCAGATGCTCTACCTGCATATTTTTCATAACTACCAGCAGGGGCA
>NZ_BAABMO010000112.1:0-478 GCF_054767435.1 Proteus sp. MB838 | reverse complement strand
CTTTGGCTATTTCCAGTGCTCCATAGGTTTTACCTGAGCCACTAGGCCCTGTTAAAGCGAGCCTTAATTTTGCTTTTTTTCGCATTGCCTTGGCGAATTTCATACTAATCTCCTAAGTATTGACCTTGACGTCGATCGCTTCCGTAGTAATCGACTTCAAACTTATTACTCGGTGCAGAATTCCTTTCCGCATCACGTAATGCCTGAATATGAGCAGGTAGAGGAGGGTGATTTTTCGATGCGTCCAAGTTCATGTGTAGCAGTTCCATTGCTAATCGTTTTTCCCTGTCTGGCGCACTCGTATTTGGCAAACACCCCTCAATCATTGCAATAGCTTGAGCCAGAGCTTCCTCTCTGTTTTTTGCTAATGACGGTGATGTTAATTGGGGGTATTTATCGGTAGGGTATGAGTTAGAAACGTTCATTGAAAATCTCCTGAAAAGTCCTTGAGAGGCATAGACAATCCTTGTCGTCCTAA
>NZ_BAABMO010000111.1:0-524 GCF_054767435.1 Proteus sp. MB838 | reverse complement strand
AGCCTGCGAAGGTGTACTGTGAGGTATGCTGGAGGTATCAGAAGTGCGAATGCTGACATAAGTAACGATAATGCGGGTGAAAAACCCGCACGCCGGAAGACCAAGGGTTCCTGTCCAACGTTAATCGGGGCAGGGTGAGTCGACCCCTAAGGCGAGGCTGAAAAGCGTAGTCGATGGGAAACGGGTTAATATTCCCGTACTGGTGGTAACTGCGATGGGGGAACGGAGAAGGCTAGGTTGTCCGGGCGACGGTCGTCCCGGTTCAAGCAGGTAGGCAGAGTGATTAGGCAAATCCGGTCACTTAATGCTGAGATGTGATGACGAACCACCAAGGTGGTGAAGCAATTGATGCCCCGCTTCCAGGAAAAGCCTCTAAGCTTCAGGTTACCAACAATCGTACCCCAAACCGACACAGGTGGTCAGGTAGAGAATACTCAGGCGCTTGAGAGAACTCGGGTGAAGGAACTAGGCAAAATGGTGCCGTAACTTCGGGAGAAGGCACGCTGGCGGTAGGTAAAGTCCCT
>NZ_BAABMO010000110.1:0-524 GCF_054767435.1 Proteus sp. MB838 | reverse complement strand
CTTTGCTAAGCATAATCTGCCTCCATGCAAAAATGGATAAAGAAAAGGGAACAATACAAAATAAGGACGAGCCCCCAAGGACTCGTCATAACGGTATTACGCTTCGAGAGGCGCACGCCAGTCATCCGCACCAGACGTTCCAGCAACAGTGTGCTCCCAGTCAATTTTGCAGTAAGAGAGGGAGACTTCGATAAGTTGCGTGAAGTCGGCTTTAGCCGGATCTTGACAATGAGGCATTTGGCAATCGATGTTCACGATCGTCGCATCAGTCAGTGTGGTGGTAAAGAAGTGCTCTTGTTTACCTTCAACAGACGTGCGATACCATTTTAGCTCAACTTTTGGCAACATTTCGCCGGAAGCCAATGCGTTATACAGCAGAGGAACGGCTTTGTTTAATGCCACGGTAAAACGAAACGGTTTATGCGCACGTTGACCAGAAGGTTGACCTGATTGCGGATCAGTCGGAACCGTCACTACGTGAGAAAATTCTTGTACCAACATTTGGTCTTCATGACCTTGTACAT
>NZ_BAABMO010000109.1:0-547 GCF_054767435.1 Proteus sp. MB838 | reverse complement strand
AGTCACATGACTATGCCAATCACCAAAGATCACTTAGGAGGCAAATATGGCAACGATAATTTTTAAAGAGAACTCAAAAATTCGCAGACGCGGAAAGCAAGGTGAGTTTTTGGCTCGAAAGATAGCTATGAGAAGTCGCTCAGTGGAAGAAATTTGGGATTCGATATTTGGCGTTGAGAAGAAAGAACGCCCTGTTCTCTCTCTCAAACCAACAAAGCATTATCCAAGTGGAGATAACTGTTGCTTACCTAATGTAGCAGTATTTTCAGGAGTTAAAACAAAACAGCCGAGCAGTGAGTTCGGGGTGACGGCGAGATAAAGTCCATGGATGGGCTTACCTTACCTCTTCATATGCTTTACGTATTTTAGTGTTATTTACTAAGGCATATTCTATATCTTTAAGGTAATTGCTAGTAATCCTATATTTGCACTTAGGCTCGTTAATATAGTCACCTTTAATTGGTTCGATTATTCCTTTATTAAATAATTCGATGACACCTTTTTCATTCATTGAATCAAAAGACAATTCGCTATCCAGACCTATTTC
>NZ_BAABMO010000108.1:0-559 GCF_054767435.1 Proteus sp. MB838 | reverse complement strand
AGACACTTTCGGGTTGTGAGGTTAAGCGAATAAGCGTACACGGTGGATGCCTAGGCAATCAGAGGCGATGAAGGACGTGCTAATCTGCGAAAAGCGTCGGTAAGGTGATATGAACCGTTATACCCGACGATATCCGAATGGGGAAACCCAGTATCCAATGGATACTATCATTAACTGAATCCATAGGTTAATGAGGCGAACCGGGAGAACTGAAACATCTCAGTACCCCGAGGAAAAGAAATCAACCGAGATTCCCCTAGTAGCGGCGAGCGAACGGGGAGCAGCCCAGAGTCTTAATCAATAACAGTGTCAGGAGAACGGTCTGGAAAGTCCGGCAGTAAAGGGTGATAGCCCCGTATCTGAAGATGCTGTTATTGTGAACTCGACGAGTAGGGCGGGACACGTGTTATCCTGTCTGAATATGGGGGGACCATCCTCCAAGGCTAAATACTCCTGATTGACCGATAGTGAACCAGTACCGTGAGGGAAAGGCGAAAAGAACCCCGGCGAGGGGAGTGAAAAAGAACCTGAAACCGTGTACGTACAAGCAGTAGGAGCC
>NZ_BAABMO010000107.1:0-568 GCF_054767435.1 Proteus sp. MB838 | reverse complement strand
TCGCTGCCGCAGCTTCGGTGCATGGTTTAGCCCCGTTACATCTTCCGCGCGGGCCGACTCGACCAGTGAGCTATTACGCTTTCTTTAAATGATGGCTGCTTCTAAGCCAACATCCTGGCTGTCTGAGCCTTCCCACTTCGTTTCCCACTTAACCATGACTTTGGGACCTTAGCTGGCGGTCTGGGTTGTTTCCCTCTTCACGACGGACGTTAGCACCCGCCGTGTGTCTCCCGTGATAACATTCTTCGGTATTCGCAGTTTGCATCGAGTTGGTAAGTCGGGATGACCCCCTAGTCGAAACAGTGCTCTACCCCCGAAGATGAGTTCACGAGGCGCTACCTAAATAGCTTTCGGGGAGAACCAGCTATCTCCCGGTTTGATTGGCCTTTCACCCCCATCCACAAGTCATCCGCTAATTTTTCAACATTAGTCGGTTCGGTCCTCCAGTTAGTGTTACCCAACCTTCAACCTGCCCATGGATAGATCACCGGGTTTCGGGTCTATACCCTGCAACTCATTCGCCCAGTTAAGACTCGGTTTCCCTACGGCTCCCCTATACGGTTAACCT
>NZ_BAABMO010000106.1:0-601 GCF_054767435.1 Proteus sp. MB838 | reverse complement strand
TAATTGGTTCGATTATTCCTTTATTAAATAATTCGATGACACCTTTTTCATTCATTGAATCAAAAGACAATTCGCTATCCAGACCTATTTCGGCAAAGATTGCAATAATCGAAGCTTCTTTGTCGGTGACATTATTAATATTGTTTTTCTTTTTTTTATTTAATCTTACTTGTGTTAACGCTCTGTTTAAGTAAATACATAACTTAATGAATAACTTAACAAAATATGAAATAAAGTAACTCACTGGAACAAAAAATAGTGACGACACTATGTATGGATTATCCCACTGAAGAAGTTTTGAGTTAATAAATTCAATATATCCAATGGGAGTAAATATTAATAACGCAAACCAAGATAACAACCAAAACATATTGAACCTCAATGATGTGTTTTGTTTTAAATAGGCAATCACTGCCTCAATCCAATTCGGCATGGTTGATAATCTCTTATTCTGTAGGGGTAAGTGGATTATAGCCGATTTCTCGCTGTAGGGGTACACGAGAACCACCTCGCCTGACGTGGTTAAAAGCAGGCACAGTTAACTAATTACAGTCCATTCTGTGGGCTGTGGTGAGTTGATTAATAGATAGGAGATAGAGAT
>NZ_BAABMO010000105.1:0-636 GCF_054767435.1 Proteus sp. MB838 | reverse complement strand
AAGGGTATTAACCTTATCACCTTCCTCCCCGCTGAAAGTACTTTACAACCCTAAGGCCTTCTTCATACACGCGGCATGGCTGCATCAGGCTTGCGCCCATTGTGCAATATTCCCCACTGCTGCCTCCCGTAGGAGTCTGGGCCGTGTCTCAGTCCCAGTGTGGCTGATCATCCTCTCAGACCAGCTAGAGATCGTCGCCTAGGTGAGCCTTTACCCCACCTACTAGCTAATCCCATATGGGTTCATCCGATAGTGCAAGGTCCGAAGAGCCCCTGCTTTGGTCCGTAGACATTATGCGGTATTAGCCACCGTTTCCAGTAGTTATCCCCCTCTATCGGGCAGATCCCCATACATTACTCACCCGTCCGCCGCTCGTCAGCAAGAAAGCAAGCTTTCTCCTGTTACCGCTCGACTTGCATGTGTTAGGCCTGCCGCCAGCGTTCAATCTGAGCCATGATCAAACTCTTCAATTAAAAGTGTTTGATGCTCAAAGAAATCGAAAACTTAGCTTATTCATTATATGAATTAACTTGTTAGTCACTCTTCAAGACTTGATACATCTAATTTTTTAGAAGATATCGTCTCTGCGAGTGCCCACACAGATTGTCTGATAATTTGTTAAAGAGCAGTGCAACT
>NZ_BAABMO010000104.1:0-637 GCF_054767435.1 Proteus sp. MB838 | reverse complement strand
AATTATCGTAGCCAGCTTCCTGCGCAACCCCGATAGCTTCAATAAATCGCTCTGGTGTGAATGGTGGATCTAACTCCAATACGTCAAAATTGAAACGGTCAGAGTAAAGAGAAGCGCTTCCTTTTTCCGTATCAATCAATGCCGTTTTTCCGCCAAGTCCTTTGGCTATTTCCAGTGCTCCATAGGTTTTACCTGAGCCACTAGGCCCTGTTAAAGCGAGCCTTAATTTTGCTTTTTTTCGCATTGCCTTAGCGAATTTCATACTAATCTCCTAAGTATTGACCTTGACGCCGATCGCTTCCGTAGTAATCGACTTCAGATTTATTACTTGGTACAGAATCCCTTTCTGCATCACGTAACGCCTGAATATGTGGAGGAATAGGAGGGTGATTTTTCGATGCGTCCAAGTTCATGTGTAGCAGTTCCATTGCAAGTCTCTTTTCTCTTTCCTTCACGCTCGTATTCGGCAAATGACCCTCAATCATTGCAATAGCTTGAGCCAGAGCTTCCTCTCTGTTTTTTGCTAGTGACGGTGATGTTAATTGAGGGTATTTATCGGTAGGGTATGAGTTAGAAACGTTCATTGAAAATCTCCTGAAAAGTCCTTGAGAGGCATAGACAATCCTTGTCGTCCTAA
>NZ_BAABMO010000103.1:0-642 GCF_054767435.1 Proteus sp. MB838 | reverse complement strand
TGATTCATGACTGGGGTGAAGTCGTAACAAGGTAACCGTAGGGGAACCTGCGGTTGGATCACCTCCTTACCTAAGAGATACGTGTTATGTGAAGTGCTCACACAGATTGTCTGATGAAGAACGAGCAAAAGCGCGTCTGCGAAGCTGACAAAAGTCCCCTTCGTCTAGAGGCCTAGGACACCGCCCTTTCACGGCGGTAACAGGGGTTCGAATCCCCTAGGGGACGCCAATGCGCGGTATGAGTGAAAGGCGTACCACTTATCTGATGAGAGTCAGAGAATAACTAAGCTAATTCAAACGAGTTATCTTACTTATTATGCTCTTTAACAATCTGGAACAAGCTGAAAAATTGAAAACAAATCAATATATCAACGAGGTATATTGGTGAGTCTCTCAAAATCTCAAATCTGAAAAGTACTCTTCAGAAAGGATATGCGAGCAAAATGATTTCAAGGCGGACAGCGCACAGCAAGCGCAGCATACTTAAAGTATGTGAGCATTGCGAGCACTGCCCAACACAGAAATCATGAAGCGCAGCAATCCGTTTTAAAAGACACTTTCGGGTTGTGAGGTTAAGCGAATAAGCGTACACGGTGGATGCCTAGGCAATCAGAGGCGATGAAGGACGTGCTAATCTGCGAA
>NZ_BAABMO010000102.1:0-702 GCF_054767435.1 Proteus sp. MB838 | reverse complement strand
ATGCCGTTGATAATGGACCTATGGCTCCTTCTTTAATGGAAACAGGGCAAGTGCGTCACCATCAAGCTGATGGCTTTAAGTTTGAGCCGACATCAAAGAATATTACTTGGCTGGTGTGTGATATGGTTGAGAAGCCTGCCAAAGTGGCTGCATTAATGACAACGTGGATAGTTAATGAATGGTGTCGTGAAGCAATCTTCAACTTAAAATTACCGATGAAAAAGCGTTATGAAGAAGTTGCGCATATCCTTGATAAAATTAGAGCTGAATTAGCTGAGAAAGGCATTAATGCTAAAATTCAGGCTAAGCATTTGTATCATGATAGAGAAGAGATCACGGTACATATCCAAAATATCTGGGCTGCTTATCGTCCTGATCGCGAGTTTTAACTTCATAGAGTTAAGTTCATCTTTTGATGAGTAAATCATTAACAGGCTAATTCTCTATTACAGAGCGTTAGCCTTTTTATTGATTAAACTATTTTAAACGTAACTGTTGTAAATTACCGTTTAGCTTAATATCAGTGCGAAGTGTGGTGATTTGGCGGCTAATAAAAGCAACTTCTTTATTATCACTCAATTTGGTTTGCCATTTTTTTGGCACTTCATCAATGTGTTGATACAGTGACTCTAAATTAGGATAAAGTTGCAAAAGTTCTGTTGCACTTTTAGGGCCAATACCGGGGACACCGGAAACTTTACT
>NZ_BAABMO010000101.1:0-711 GCF_054767435.1 Proteus sp. MB838 | reverse complement strand
TGATTCATGACTGGGGTGAAGTCGTAACAAGGTAACCGTAGGGGAACCTGCGGTTGGATCACCTCCTTACCTAAGAGATACGTGTTATGTGCAGTGCTCACACAGATTGTCTGATGAAGAACGAGCAGAGATACCGGTATAGGCTTGTAGCTCAGGTGGTTAGAGCGCACCCCTGATAAGGGTGAGGTCGGTGGTTCAAGTCCACTCAGGCCTACCACTTTTCCTTTATGCTGTGTTGTGAAGCAACTCGTTTACATTAAGTAAACTTCGTTACTCCACGCCTTGCCTAAAGAAAAAGCTTCTTATTATAATTATAAGAAGAAAAAGGAGTGGTTATACGGGTATTAAAACATTATGGGGCTATAGCTCAGCTGGGAGAGCGCCTGCCTTGCACGCAGGAGGTCAGCGGTTCGATCCCGCTTAGCTCCACCATAATCTCTTGAATATAAAACAATGATTCAGAGTATATTAGGAATAGTATACTGTGAATTATTATGCTCTTTAACGATCTGGAACAAGCTGAAAAATTGAAAACAAATCAATATATCACCGAGGTATATTGGTGAGTCTCTCAAAATCTCAAACCTTAAAGGTTGTCACGCAAAGTTTATCTTTGAAAGAGACACTTTCGGGTTGTGAGGTTAAGCGAATAAGCGTACACGGTGGATGCCTAGGCAATCAGAGGCGATGAAGGACGTGCTAATCTGCGAA
>NZ_BAABMO010000100.1:0-718 GCF_054767435.1 Proteus sp. MB838 | reverse complement strand
ATTAATTACGAAATGTCTTGTTTATATATCTAAATATAGGGTGGGTTACTGCTGAACGAGGGATGTCATACTCCCTCCGTTATTAACTAAATACGCATTGGCATAATCAATACCGATACTGGCTTGCATGGGTTGAATATGTCGCAAATGATAGCGTCTTGACCTGTTTTGAATTGAAGTTCGATAGCTGGCATTTTAGGGTTAACATACTTTGCTATCTTCTGTAATTTGGTAAGAAATGAAACGTTAATACCTATTTTGAATGGTAAGTTTTCTTTCATTTTTCTTGTTTTTTCGATTAGCTTGTCGATGTGTGGGAAGCGCCCGTCGATAACACTACACATTGAAACACCTATTAGCGTATTTTCATCTGAAAACAACCTAACAATTCCGTCATCAGTATCGAAAATTGCATAATCGAATTGCTTAGTTGGTAATTTACCCACTGATAAAATAACTTCATTTTCAATTTCGTTATCGTGTTCGCCGTATGCCAACATGTGGCCATCTGTGCCAGCCACTTTTCCGTTAGGTAGAAAGCAGATACCGCAAATGTAGTAGCGAATATCTCTTATTGCCATACACTCCATGACAGCAAGTAGAGTGCCTCTATCTATCTTTAACTCCATCTCTATCTCCTATCTATTAATCAACTCACCACAGCCCACAGAATGGACTGTAATTAGTTAACTGTGCCTGCTTTTAACCACGTCAGGCG
>NZ_BAABMO010000099.1:0-760 GCF_054767435.1 Proteus sp. MB838 | reverse complement strand
CCAACAACCACAACCTGAAAATGACTGCCATCACCATTAACAATGACTTCATCTAAAGATAGGGTATCCATTAATACTTGTTTGATTTCATTTGTATCCATAATTGCTCAATCTCAACGTTAAAATAATAATCAGTTGCCTATCCTAATAGAATCCGGCCTACTCTTAAACCATGAAAAACCCCCTTAATGATAAAAGTATCAATAAGGGGGATTTTTTTATTGCTTTATCGGGAAAAGCATTAAGCAATATTCATAATTTCATCAAGATCATAGAGTGTGATTAGCGTTTGAAAGCGCTCACTAACACCTTGAATAACACATTGACGATCAAGTGCTTCCATTTCGGCCTTTAGATGGACAAAAAGTGCTAATCCGGTTGAGTCAATATGATCAAGTTGAGAAATATCGATGATATTAATATCAGCTAATAACGCTTTACGTTGTTGCCAAACTGGCAATAACGTTTCTCTATCTAGCGTTCCTTGGAAAGAGAGTATTTCACCCTCTTTTTGCCAATTTAACGAAGCTGACATACTATTTTTTCTCATCTAATGTAATCGGTGTTTTGGCACTAATTTCTAATTGCTTAGTTAAACCATCAACCCCTTTCGCACTTAAAATATCAGACCACTCATTTTGTTTGGTGGTGATCATGCTAACGCCTTCGGCAATCATATCATAGGCTTGCCATTCACCCGTTTTACTGTTCTTGCGCCATTGAAAATCAAGGCGTACTGGTGGTCGACCATTTTTATCAA
>NZ_BAABMO010000098.1:0-764 GCF_054767435.1 Proteus sp. MB838 | reverse complement strand
AGAACACCTACGTTCTCACCTGCACGACCTTCGTCAAGTAATTTACGGAACATTTCAACGCCAGTACAAGTTGTTTTTGCGGTTTCTTTGATACCAACAATCTCAACTTCATCACCTACTTTGATGATACCACGCTCTACACGACCAGTAACTACTGTACCACGGCCTGAGATTGAGAATACATCTTCGATTGGTAACAGGAATGGTTTGTCAATTGCACGCTCTGGCTCTGGGATATAAGAATCCAGTGCTTCTGCTAATTCAACAATTTTTGCTTCCCACTCTGCTTCGCCTTCCAGTGCTTTCAGCGCTGAACCACGGATTACTGGAGTGTCATCACCTGGGAAATCGTATTGAGACAGAAGTTCACGAACTTCCATTTCAACTAATTCTAACAGCTCTTCATCATCTACCATGTCACATTTGTTCAGGAATACGATGATGTAAGGAACACCAACCTGACGACCTAACAGGATGTGCTCACGAGTTTGTGGCATTGGACCATCAGTTGCTGCTACTACCAGAATAGCTCCGTCCATTTGCGCAGCACCAGTGATCATGTTTTTAACATAGTCGGCGTGACCTGGGCAGTCTACGTGTGCGTAGTGGCGAGTTGGAGTATCGTATTCTACGTGTGAAGTAGAGATGGTGATACCACGCGCTTTTTCTTCTGGCGCATTATCGATTTGGTCGAATGCACGAGCAGCACCACCGTAAGTTTTAGCTAAAACTGTAGTGATTGCAGCAGTCAGAGTTGTTTTACC
>NZ_BAABMO010000097.1:0-851 GCF_054767435.1 Proteus sp. MB838 | reverse complement strand
GAAATAATGGGTCTATATGGGCTAAGTCACTGTCAACGGTTTTGGTTTTACTCAAACGTCGACCAAAAGCATCATAAGTATAGTGCCAACAATCCCCTTTCGGTGTAAAGCATGCGGTTAGCCGATTTTGTGTGTTCCATAAATAGCGCCACTCTCTGGGACGAAAACCGCGTGTATGGACAATTTTTTTAGCTAATCGCCCATTAACATCATAATGGTAATCTTGATATCCCTTCGCTGTGTAACGGCGAGTCACCCGTCCTGCTTGCTGTTGCTGAAATAGCTGTAGCATCGCCCCTTGTGCTTCTGAAGGCACCATCGACGAGGACGGCGTTGTTAAGTGCTCCGTGATATTGAGGTTGTTATCATACTGGAATTTTTCGTCCTGATTACCCCATTGTGGACTGTATTGTGTCTCAGTGATTTGGTCATTGGCATTATAGTGATAACGTGTCTGTCGCCAGCGATCATCTTCAATGCCCACCACATTATAAGCGCGATCATATTGATAACTGCGGTGCACATCCGTACAAAATGGCGGTTGTTGGGGATGGGCTTGTATCGATTGTAAAAACTGTTCGGTGCCTCGCCCTGCTCGTTGATGAGCCAGTAAACCAGTGGCCGTATAGTGACTGGAATTGACAAATCCAGCGTGACTACGGCGTAAATACTCTTGTCCTACCGCGTTGTAGCTAAATTGAAGTGGTGCATGCTGATTGACTTGCAGTGAAGTTAACTCCCCCAGTGCCCCAAAAGCATAATGCAACTCCCGTTCACCAAAACGGGTCAATGCCAGTGTATTATCAGTATCATTCCATTGATGAACAATCTCTTGTCCATTAATACGTTCA
>NZ_BAABMO010000096.1:0-1032 GCF_054767435.1 Proteus sp. MB838 | reverse complement strand
GGGTATTTATCGGTAGGGTATGAGTTAGAAACGTTCATTGAAAATCTCCTGAAAAGTCCTTGAGAGGCATAGACAATCCTTGTCGTCCTAACACTTCCGTTTGATACATAAATTCATCGTGTTCGCGTTCCTGCGATTCTTTACGCTTCCTGCGTAATTCTTCTAGCCATTGTTGATGCTGAGTCACGCAACCCTCCTTAGCAGATTCATCTTAGAAACAGGTGCATCCTTGCTTGCTTCATTGACAATCCTGTCAATCTCTTCCTTGTCGAACTGCATAATCCATTGCAGAGCTTCAACTGGGTCGATTTCCGTTAATTTAGCCAGCTCAGCGAAACTTCCTGTCTCAATACTGAGTTTGCTACTTTCGTCAAATTCCATGACTGTTTTGTCGTCTACTACCCGAGTTCCGTTCGAGTAGCTGTATGAAATTTGCATAATCACCTCAACTTACAAATGTCGGTATTACGCCAACGGTTGTTACAATGACCACAGCTAAACTGAATAACCATGGGCTTGTACGTTTATTTTTACGTGCTTGAGGCGTAGTGATACGCACCGCCATGCCGTCACGCATAGCGCTGTAATAGTTAGTTTTTATGGTGACCCCGTTAGATGAGAGATAAGGCGGTTATCTGGTGTTGGCGAAGTGAAGGTGTATTAATTTATTTTTAATGATTTGAATTTTATTAGTGTGTTTTTTTATTGAGTAATGTATTTATAATCGCTTTTTCAAATGATGATTTAATTGAATTTTCTCCAACTAAATTATCTGAGAAGTTATTTAGTAATAATTCTAATTCTGGAGTTTCTTCATGAACGTATATTTTTGTTTTTACTTCAACATGTGGTGATTTAATTCCATGTTCTAAAGTTAATTTTACGTTAATAACGACACTGGTTTTTTGTTTCATCATTTTTATTTCCTTTTAATGAATATAATTAATTACGAAATGTCTTGTTTATATATCTAAATATAGGGTGGGTTACTGCTGAACGAGGGATGTCATACTCCCTCCGTTATTAACTAAA
>NZ_BAABMO010000094.1:0-1094 GCF_054767435.1 Proteus sp. MB838 | reverse complement strand
ATGCAACTCCCGTTCACCAAAACGGGTCAATGCCAGTGTATTATCAGTATCATTCCATTGATGAACAATCTCTTGTCCATTAATACGTTCATCTTAAACGAGAGTTTAGTATTGATATCCGATAGTGAAAGCATTCGAACAATTAAGCTGCAATACTAACAGCAAGCGCAACTCAGTGCCATCAAACACACCATGCGCGAGCTGATGCGGAAATATACCAACGACTAAAGGGGAGACTGAGCTAGCACAACTGAGCAACCCTTAAAAATAAGTCAGCCGGAAGTTCTCGGGATCTTTCCGGCTAGATTTAATTACTCAAAATATTATTCTGGGCCATTCCATTCAAGTTTTTCTTTCAAGTGCTCAGGAACGAGACTAAATAGCCTTTTTATATCATCTTCATGAGAAAAATAATTTGTACATTTTCTTTTGTCAGCATTTTCCAAATAGAATCGCGCATGACTATTTAAAAAAAATATATCATGTTCAGTCATTTCTTCTTCAGGAAGAGATATAACAATATTATGTAATAGCTCAGCCTCCATATAACAAGACTTATCAAAGGCTTTTCTAAAGCAAGAGTGTGTTTGCACATTTCTTATATAAGATAATGACTTCCATAACATATTTGAATATATACTTATTTTTCTCATTCTTAAAATCCTAATTTGTTTCTTAAATTACTAAAGAAACTTCTGGATGGCATAGCTCTGGCATCAGTTGGTGGTGAATTTGTTCTTGTCCATGAACCATTTTCTATTAATTTATTAATATATTTAGCATCGCCTGTTTCTTTATATATTTCTTGAGCTGCAACCATTCTATGATGCCCTTCCCCCATATAATAAATTCCATTGGAATCTACAAAGCCACCAACTTGATTTTTGGGAAGTGAAAAATCAAAAGTGCCGTCAAGCATATCTTTTTTCATACCATCAATCTGTTTAGGGTTTCTTAATCCGATTTGTGTAGCTTTTATTTTTGGTGGTGGACAACACGCCAGCCCAAACGGATCAACCCACCCCGTCGGACAATGCACATATCCATACGGATTCAGCCCACCCAATAACCCTATGGGGTCTGGGGAAAGATAC
>NZ_BAABMO010000093.1:0-1129 GCF_054767435.1 Proteus sp. MB838 | reverse complement strand
TTGAGAAGTATGGTACGAGAACTGGAACTATCGGTGAAGATATATCGTCAATCAACCGAGGGAACAAATACAATTCATTTGACCATAACCGTGCTGATACGCGTGCCGATGCTTTTAGAGAAGCTTATGACAGTAAAACAAGAAGTTCTGGAAAAGTCGGAGGAAAATGCTAATGAGTGATTTTAAATTTTGGGGGTGGGATAAAAAACCACGAACGATGCTGAGGTTTATTAAACCCGGAGATATCTTTTGCTTTCAATTAGACGGTAATACATATGGATTTGGACGCATTATATCAAAGGTGCATATAGGGCACGTGGGAGAGATTTTTGACTTCAATTCAAAAATTCCAAATATTTCTGAAGTTGACATCAGTTCAGCAAAAAGAAAGCTCCCTCCTCTTGTATTGGACACTTATAGCTTATTTGATAAGAAAATAGAAAAAGGAAGTGACTGGCGAATAATTGGTCACCAAATCAACTACACTCCTACTGATATTGACAATGTGTATTTTACTTATGGCGTTGAAAACTCATGTTACAAGGTTGATATATACGATAATGATTATCCAATAACAGAAGCTGAATCGCAAAAATATCCACCATTAAGCCCGCATTCTGATTATCAGGTTAGAGAGTTATTAGGAGTTACCTAGACTTACAGGAGGCTCTCTACCTTCATATTTCTCATAACAATCAGCAGGGGCAACCCTGCTTTTCAATATTTGCCTTACAGATATCAGCACTTTGAAATAACAATGCACTGGGTCGCCGGATTCATAAAGTGGTTGAGTCACGGGCTCACGGCACACTGAAACGACATGAAACCCATTTTGTGTGGCAAGGACTACGGTTGCTGCAAGAGCAGGATATCAATACGGGTAAATGTCAGACCTATTGCTACCAAGAACACAGCAGTTATACCCCACTCGCCGTTATCGTGAAGCAATCCAGTGTTTTTCATTATTACTGGCATCACTGCGATATTAACAGTGCCCCACTTGAAGTCACCAATGTACAAGGCAATACAGTATGGTCAGGGAAATATGGACGCTTTGGCTTTGTTCGCAGTAGCCCTCTGAGTTTTTATTCAAGTCCTGAACGTGTGATGGCGTCCTTTGAGCAAAATC
>NZ_BAABMO010000092.1:0-1202 GCF_054767435.1 Proteus sp. MB838 | reverse complement strand
GTTTCGTCTCTCTGACAAAACACTTTCGGTGTTGTCAGGTTAAGCCTCACGGTTCATTAGTACTGGTTAGCTCAACGTATCGCTACGCTTACACACCCAGCCTATCAACGTCTTAGTCTTAAACGTTCCTTTAGGTCGCTTAAAGCGACAGGGAAGACTCATCTCGAGGCAAGTTTCCCGCTTAGATGCTTTCAGCGGTTATCTCTTCCGCACTTAGCTACCGGGCAATGCCATTGGCATGACAACCCGAACACCAGTGGTGCGTTCACTCCGGTCCTCTCGTACTAGGAGCAACCCCTCTCAATCTTCCAACGCCCACGGCAGATAGGGACCGAACTGTCTCACGACGTTCTAAACCCAGCTCGCGTACCACTTTAAATGGCGAACAGCCATACCCTTGGGACCTACTTCAGCCCCAGGATGTGATGAGCCGACATCGAGGTGCCAAACACCGCCGTCGATATGAACTCTTGGGCGGTATCAGCCTGTTATCCCCGGAGTACCTTTTATCCGTTGAGCGATGGCCCTTCCATTCAGAACCACCGGATCACTAAGACCTACTTTCGTACCTGCTCGAGCCGTCACTCTCGCAGTCAAGCTGGCTTATGCCTTTGCACTAACCGCATGATGTCCGACCATGCTTAGCCAACCTTCGTGCTCCTCCGTTACTCTTTAGGAGGAGACCGCCCCAGTCAAACTACCCACCAGACACGGTCCCCGACCCAGTTTATGGGCCTAGGTTAGAACATCAAACGTTAAAGGGTGGTATTTCAAGGTTGGCTCCATGCAGACTGGCGTCCACACTTCAAAGCCTCCCACCTATCCTACACATCAAGGCTCAATGTTCAGTGTCAAGCTATAGTAAAGGTTCACGGGGTCTTTCCGTCTTGCCGCGGGTACACTGCATCTTCACAGCGAGTTCAATTTCACTGAGTCTCGGGTGGAGACAGCCTGGCCATCATTACGCCATTCGTGCAGGTCGGAACTTACCCGACAAGGAATTTCGCTACCTTAGGACCGTTATAGTTACGGCCGCCGTTTACTGGGGCTTCGATCAGGAGCTTCGCCTTGCGGCTGACCCCATCAATTAACCTTCCAGCACCGGGCAGGCGTCACACCGTATACGTCCACTTTCGTGTTTGCACAGTGCTGTGTTTTTAATAAACAGTTGCAGCCAGCTGGTATCTTCGACTGGCTTCAGC
>NZ_BAABMO010000091.1:0-1259 GCF_054767435.1 Proteus sp. MB838 | reverse complement strand
TGGTGTAGAGACGTTCAGGGTGTAGATCTTCACGGTAGAATTGGCAATCCGCTTTAACATGGGCCTCATCCAATAAGGTTTTTAAGATGGTTGGCACCGATTGATGTTGAAAAATACGGCTATCTTGATTGAGGGTCATCACCCACATTTCAGGGCGAATATCGAAGTGATACCACGTTTTCACTCCGTCGGTATTGCCTTGTACTGCCCCAGCTAAGATACCGTTGACTTTGCGGATCAACACCCCATCGCGTTTGACCGTTAATGATGAGGCTAAGCCAAGATGGCGCTGGAAATCGATAAAGGGTAAGGCACTGACCGCACTGATGGACAGTGAAAATAGCGAGGATAATCCTTCGGTAAGATTAAATTCGGTGACTTGAAAGGTGTCGTCAGGCAATCCACCAATGGTGCAAGTGAACACCAAACCACTTTCGAGGCTGTCCATGCCTAATGCATCAAGTAACGCCCCATGGGCCGCTTGGAGTGCTTGGTTTTCAGCGAACGTTTGTCCACCGGTAAAACCGCCACCGTGGATCAGGGGATGAGCAGTCACGCGATTGGCCGATGCGCTGGCTGATTGAGTGAGCGAGGCCGCTGCTGAGGCCATCCCGGCCACCTTTTGCGTGGGTGTCGATAGCGTTTCGTTCACTTTGGATTGCACCCTATTTTTCACTTGATTGATGGCTTCATCTTTTAAAACGGATGCCGGGTCAATGGGCGTTGATTTCGGATCTTTGCTAAGCATAATCTGCCTCCATGCAAAAATGGATAAAGAAAAGGGAACAATACAAAATAAGGACGAGCCCCCAAGGACTCGTCATAAAGGTATTACGCTTCGAGAGGCGCACGCCAGTCATCCGCACCAGACGTTCCAGCAACAGTGTGCTCCCAGTCAATTTTGCGGTAAGAGAGGGAGACTTCGATAAGTTGCGTGAAGTCGGCTTTAGCCGGATCTTGGCAATGAGGCATTTGGCAATCGATGTTCACGATCGTCGCGTCAGTCAGTGTGGTGGTAAAGAAGTGCTCTTGTTTACCTTCAACAGACGTGCGATACCATTTTAACTCAACTTTTGGCAGCATTTCGCCGGAAGCCAGTGCGTTATACAGCAGAGGAACGGCTTTGTTTAATGCCACGGTAAAACGAAACGGTTTATGCGCACGTTGGCCAGAAGGTTGACCTGATTGCGGATCAGTCGGAACCGTCACTACGTGAGAAAATTCTTGTACCAACATTTGGTCTTCATGACCTTGTACAT
>NZ_BAABMO010000090.1:0-1274 GCF_054767435.1 Proteus sp. MB838 | reverse complement strand
ACTTATAATATTACCATAGCATAAAAATGCTTTCTTATAAGCATTTCAAAGAATAGAATAATTAGCTATTTTTACTTATAGATATTTTGAGTCTATTATTTGCTTTTCTTTAAATACGACTAAAAATAGTACAAAATGTAAGAATGGTTGTTATTCTATAATAAAACAGATTTACCTATTAGAATCTTTAAAATAAAGATAAAACCATTTTTAATGGTAAAATCAAAAAAATGAGCGATTAGAGGAAGTTTTACCATTTTATTTTTATATTGTATTTAATAGAGTGAGGAAGATGTTTAAGACATTAAAATCACTATTGTTACGTTAAGTATCAAGATGTTGCAAATAAATTAAAAAACAATGTTATTATAACATCTATGAATAATTAAACATGTTTCTGTGCTTCTTCTATAAAATAAGATTTTATGCGACTATATTAATAAACTTTCGCATTCGCTATCATTCAGCCATTCACTTATTATCTAAAATACCCATGTATACTCAAAAAATCCTACAACAGAAAATATCTAATATCACGATCTGGCGTAAAGGTGATAACAGAGCGCCCCATAAACCACTGTTACTCTTATTAGCGCTTTCCGAGTACCGCAAAGGCCATCCACGACTATTTAATTATGGTAATGAAATTCATCAACAGTTATTAGAATTATTGATTAATTTTGGCCCATCTCGCCGTGAGCATTATCCAAATCTGCCTTTCTGGCGATTAGTTCGCGATGGTTTTTGGGAGTTGCAACTACCAAAAGAGAGCGATCTATCAAAAGATAATAAGCAACCATCGAAAAATAAATTAATTCAGCAAAATGTGTTAGGTGGATTTGACCAAGAAAGCTATCAGCTTCTTATAAAAAAGCCAAGTTTAATCAATAAGCTAGCACAACAGATTTTAAGTGAACACTTCCCTGATAATGTTCAAGAAGTTATTGCTAACCGTCTTGATTTTCCCCTACAAGAAATTCGCCAAAACCGAGATCCCACTTTTAGAAAAAATATCTTACGTGCTTACAATTATCAGTGTGCTATATGCGGTTATAATCTACGTTATGATAGCGCCGTGGTTGGCCTAGAAGCCGCTCATTTGACATCCTCCACGCCCTAAAGGACGTGGATCCCTACTGCGTTCAGACTGATGTCTGAATCACCTCGGCGGGTTCCTGCTTCAACGGGCGGTCTGACTGCACCCTCCCTCCACAGGCAAGCACGGCATGTCCTGCCGCTAAAATGTTACGTGCCCCGTTGATATCAGCATTCGC
>NZ_BAABMO010000089.1:0-1442 GCF_054767435.1 Proteus sp. MB838 | reverse complement strand
TAATTCTTTACCAACTGCCAGAAGTTCTGCCTGAGAAAGATCACCAGCCCAATAGCTCTCTTGTGCCTTTTTTAGCTCTCTATTTAAGCCAATACGTGGGAAACCTAATGTGTGATTGCGAATTGTCATAATAAAAAATCCTGTTTTTAGCCGTCTAGATGTTTACACATCCATAATCTACAGGTAGTGTATAAACCACAAGCGCAAATTTTTCATTCACAACCTGAAGGTTTCTCATGATAGAAATAAAACACTTAAAAACGATATTGGCACTTAAGCAAACAGGCTCTCTTGCCAATGCGGCAAATCAGTTACATCAAACACAATCCGCACTCTCTCACCAGTTTAGTGAATTAGAGCATCGTCTTGGTTATCGTATTTTTGTCCGTAAAAGCCAACCACTACGATTTACACCACAAGGCGAAGTGTTATTAAGATTAGCGCAAGAAGTCCTACCCATTGTGCGCCGAGCGATAGAAGAGTGTAATGAGCCGGGTAATGCTCATTTAAATATTGCTATTGAATGCCATAGCTGTATTCAATGGTTAACACCCGCATTACAGCAATATCGCCAAACATGGCCGGATGTGAATGTCGACTTCCATTCAGGTGTCACTTTTGATCCACAACCGGCTTTATTACAACGAGAATTAGATGTCGTACTCACTTCTGATATCTTGGATAACCAACGCCTGCACTATACCGCGTTGTTTGATTATGAAGTTAAGCTTGTGTTATCTCCTGATCACCCGCTGGCTAATCGCTTACATATTCAACCACAAGATTTGATCTCAGAAACACTGTTTATCTATCCCGTCCAAAGAGAGCGTTTTGATATTTGGCGTCATTTTTTACAGCCCGCAGGGATCACACCACATTTTAAACATGTAGATAACACCTTACTTCTTATTCAAATGGTGGCAGCAGGAATGGGTATAGCGGCATTGCCGCACTGGGCCGTAGAGAATTTTGAAAAACAAGGATTAGTGGTCACAAAGACCTTAGGAGAAGGATTATGGAGCCGGTTATATGCAGCTAACCGTACAGGTGAGCAACATCAACCGGCAATACGAGAGTTTATACGCTTAGCAGGTCAACATGCCGTTAATCATCTGCCTTTTGTAAAACAGGTTGGTGTATCCAACGCCGATGGAACCAAAGTGATGCAACAATCAGGCTCGCGCCTATGATGAAACTTGGCCAATTAGGATGCTGTTGCCAAATAGAGAAGTTGACTAATAATCCCGCTGGAACCATCATATTATTCATAATCGCAAGGGTTCCAGCATCTACCTGTGTCGCCCCATAGTTCCACATAAAATAGCCTATTCCAGAAGCGCCAATACCTAACCAAAGCAATACCCCCCACTGTAACGATGTGGTTGGCATTTTTTGCCAATCGGCAAAACATAACGAGCCGACTAACACAACCACCACCGCCC
>NZ_BAABMO010000088.1:0-2203 GCF_054767435.1 Proteus sp. MB838 | reverse complement strand
GTATAATCTCTCTAGATAATATTTAAGAGCAATTATATTTATTATTATAAATATTTATTAACTCTTCCGCGAATTCATCATTTAAAGTATAAAAATAATTTTCTGGAACTTTTAATATTTTGGAAAATCGGCAAATAGTTTCAAAGTTTGGGCGGTGTGTACCAGACTCATATTGACACACTCTAATTTTAGCTGATTCTTCATCAATCCCAGCTAAAATACCTAACTCTTCTTGAGTTAATGCAACTCTTGCCCTTGCAGCCTTTAATCTTTTAGGTACCATAATAACTCTAACATTTAAGATGACTGCATAAGTTTATATCATAAAAATTAGAAAATTTAAAATTAAGCATTACTTAACAAGGTTAGCAATAAAAATATTAATTTATATAAAATATTATATTTAATAACTTAAGGTTATATTTTTACAATATATATAACCCAGAAAAATATCTTTATTTTTATTAGAATAACAGTTAATTTGCGTAGCGCGTTAATACTTTTTTATTTAACCTGTTTTTTATTACAAGCAACTTCATGATCCATGACTAACCCTGAATCTAACATCGCTAAACCACCTTCTACAAAACCTTCTGCAATCTGTATAATCTGACGTACACGGCTTTCACTCACCTTCCAACGTCTTGCAATGCTTCTTTTAGAGCACTGATATATATAATGTAAAATAAGCGCATTCAATTCTTCTTCTCTTCTCAATTGTTGTAATCGCGCTATTGTAGCGTCAATAATCATACCATCATCATCACAACAACTTATCCTTGAAGATGATTGATAAGGTAAAACACCCTTAAAACCTGCTGCAATATGAGAATAATCTACTCCACTTTGTACATCCGAGGCCCAAGCTCCCCATCGTTCTAATACTTGTTGTATATCTCTCATATCACCACTACCTTATGCGATCTTATCTGTAATTGTTGAACGAGCAATTAATTGGGCCGACTGATACCAAATTTCTTTCCAAACAGACCTAGCCTTGTGAATATGCATATGCCCTAAACCACGCTGTAAAGCCATTTTTTTAGCTAGAATTTGAAGTGCTGTTTTGGGCTTCCACGCTGAGCTAAATAGTAAATTAAACGTACTGTCTCTTTCTGCATAATCAATTTCAATCGGTATTTCCCCGGGTTTTAAACATTGCCCATTTCGATATGCTGGCCTCCCTTTTAAATGCCATTTCTTCGCTTTATCAAGATATTCAGTACAATTATTTTTATGAAATAATGTTTTAGGCCTTAAATAGTCCTGCATATTATTATCATTGAGCCATTTAGCTGTTAAATAATCGATTATTAATATCAATTCTTCGAAATGAAAACCATCAGCTAATCTTGCACGGATATATCCTAACGTCGTCTGACACTCACGGTAATGGGAGTGAGTCACTTTGTTAAAATAACGAATAATTTCTATTTCTGGACGTTCAGGACTTGAAAACGAGCAAACTGACCGAGATCTTTTATTGTTACTCTCTGTAGTTATCTTTGTTGTACTCTCTGTAAGAAGGGCTCTATTTGAACTACTCTGAGATAGATTTGTTACACCTGTCCATTGTTTCGATTTGGGCTCATCGAACGGTTTTATTGTTGTTTTATTGGCATAATTACCTTCAGTCAAACTTTTCTTTTCATCTTCTTCTATTTGCAAGATCTTATGTTGATAATTGATACTATAAAAATTTGTACGATCATGAAGATGTTTATTGAGTTGTTTTACCTCAATCAACCCAGAAATACGTAACTGAGCAAATGCCCGTTTGAGCGTTGATACTGATAAGTATGGAAACTGTAATTGCCAATTAGATAGTGTATTGTAAATCCATCGTCGCCCATCATGTTCAATACCAGACTTAGTTTCTGTTATCCAATAATGCAATTGTTGCAATACTAAAGCTTCATGCAATCCAATTTTGACAGCTAATTCTGGTATCACTATCTGAGGTCGAGATTTTATAATTAATGATTTCATATGCTGAACTCCTTTTCTCTTTATTCTTTCCAAATGCCCAAAAGCATTAAATTAAAAATAATTTAATTGAAAAAATAACAAAAGATGGTAATTCCGTTAGTGTTTTGTAAAATATTCTATTTTATTAAATTTAATCATGACTAAAATAGTAAGCATTTTATTAATGCTAAAACTATCGTCATTCGAATTAATATAATTAATTTATATTATATGC
>NZ_BAABMO010000087.1:0-2702 GCF_054767435.1 Proteus sp. MB838 | reverse complement strand
CAAACAGAAAAAAAAGAGTACCCTAACTATTGCTTAGCAGACTTTATTGCCCCTGTGGATAGTGGTCTTGCTGACTATTTTGGTGCTTTTGCAGTTACCGGCGGTCTAGAAGAAGATGCACTCGCTAATGGGTATGATAATGCTCATGATGATTACAATAAAATTATGGTAAAAGCGCTATCCGATCGTCTTGCAGAAGCTTTTGCCGAATATTTGCATCAACAAGTGAGAACCAAGATTTGGGGTTACAGTCCTGACGAAGCGCTCTCTAATGACGAGTTGATTAGAGAAAAATATCAAGGAACACGACCTGCACCGGGATATCCGGCTTGCCCAGAGCACACAGAAAAAGCAAAAATTTGGCAACTGTTAAATGTAGAAAATCGTATTGGTATGAAGCTTACTGATGCTTATGCGATGTGGCCGGGGGCTTCGGTATCGGGTTGGTATTTTAGTCATCCTGAAAGTAAATATTTTGCCGTCGCTCAAATTCAAAAAGATCAGGTGGAAGATTACGCCAAACGTCGTGGTATGAGTATAAGTGAAGTTGAGCGTTGGTTAGCCCCTAATTTAGGCTATGAGCCTTAATTAAACGGTATCTGAAGATTATAATAATGTAATAAATAACAAGGTGATAATCATATCCCCTTGTTATTTTCTCTCGCAGTTCCCATTAAAGATGTATAAGCTGTAAGCCTGTATCAGAAAAAAGGACATGATGATGAGTTATACTTTGTATCTTCAGCAAACCCCAACAGTTGGCACTAAAGTTCCTTTTCCTTCTTTAGCCAAAGGAAATTACCCATTAAATGAAGTTATCATTAATGCGTTTTTAAATCTGATGCAATTAACAGGGAATTTGGATACAGATGCATTATTAGATGAAAAAATGTTTGATAAGATTTGGCTTAAGGCTGAAATGACACCGGCGCGCATGGAAGAAATTGGTGACTATATTTATCATCATATTCCTACACATCCAGCCCCCCTAGAAGAAGAGATCACACTATTTAAGCAAGCTATGCAAGAAGAAGAGGCATTGTTAGCTAAAGAGAGTGAAAAAGAAGGGTGTATTCCAATTTATAAGTTTGCTACAAATGATGGTTGGATTGTGACACCGAAAGAGTGTGAGATTATTGCCTCAGCACTTACAGCTAAGCTTCTTGAAGATAACCATGTATTTGTGGAACAAGTGGCTAAGATGTCTCATATTGCCTATCGCTCGTTAGAAATCGCGTTGATTGATTTTGGTAAATTTAATCAATTTGCTAAAAAATATGGTGGTTATCGAGTTTATTAAAAAATAAAAAGCGGATCTTTCTATCGAAAGGCATCCGCTTACGTTAATACTGTAATAGGGTTGGATATTGTTAGAAAGGTATATTTATTTTTTTTAAAAATTCTTTATATGTGTTTATTTTTTCTTTGTTCTCTGAACTGATAAACAAACTCTTTTTATGGATGTTTATCATATTGTTGATACAATCAATATTGATTTTTTCTTTTGGTATTGATTCTCTTTCGATTCTGTTGGGGAAAACTTCAGTATAGAATAAAAATTTGAGAGTTTCTTGATTAGGATATAAAAGAAAATCTGATTTATTGTTAAAATATGCAAGTGTATTTTCATTTTCATTTAATCTAATTTTTAGTATTTCTTTTTGTTGATTTAAATCATTTATTTCACTTTTAAAATTGTTTGTTAAAACATTTTTCATGTTTTTATAGTCATGCTCATTTGTAACTAAACCTGATTTATATCTATTTTTAATTAAATCATTAATTGATTTTATATCATTGTATTTTTCTTTTAATTTTGATTCTATTCCTGTAAGTGCGTGTTGATTTTTATTAATTCTATTATTGATATTTGCTATTGAGGCTATGATGCTATTTTGTGGTTTATAAAAAGTATGAGTATTAACACATGAATTTTGAAAAGGTTGTGATAGATTATATAGTGATTTTATTTCATTTCGTAGTTCTTTTAATTTTTTACTCTTATTTATAACGTTCACATGCATATATTGGACAGTTTTACAAATATCATAGCTTAATTTTATAGACATAACTCCCTCTTAAAGATGATAAAATAAATTAAAAATACTCTATATTATTTTTAAATATAATAATTTTAAATATAAATCATTTTAGCTGTAAAAATAAATAAAAATAGGCTCCTTATTGCAAGAAGCCTATGTTAAATTCTAAAGTCATTGAAATGTTGTTATTCTATTTTCATATCTTAATCTTATTTTTATATTTACTCTATAAATATTTACTAAGTAATACCTTAAAATAAGGTATCGTGTAGTTTTCTGACAATATTATCTGCATCTTTGCCATCCACTAATAAACATAAGTTATGGGTACTCGCACCATGACTTATCATTCTAATATTATAATCCTCTAAAGTGCCAAAAATTTGACTTCCTAAGCCATTTACTTGCGATAGTGAATTACCAATGATAGCGACCAATGCCAGATCTTCTTCTACTTCAACGCGACATAATGCGGATAATTCTGTTAATAAAGCATTAGTTAACAGACTGCCTGATGAGCTAGTGGTACCTGTGGTATCCAATGTTAAAGCAATACTGACTTCTGGTGTGGTTATCACATCAACCGAAATATGGTGGCGTGATAAAATGGTAAATATTTCTGCCAAAAAGCCACGGGCATGAAGCATTTTCAAACTATGC
>NZ_BAABMO010000086.1:0-2716 GCF_054767435.1 Proteus sp. MB838 | reverse complement strand
TTCTTTTCTCTTCCCTTTCCGTCGTTGCTGTTGTCAGCTCATCGTCGGTCAGTGGGTGCGCATTATAGGGGCTTCTCAGATTAGCGCAAGTGTTTTTTGAAAAAAATTCACCGTTCGATTAAAACCCCAACAATACGTACAAAAAACAGGTCACAACGAACAGATATCACTCAATTTTGGAAAATTTTGTCGCAAATTCACTAACTTTATTCCAATCAGTATATTCGATTTCTTTTGTTGGATCGGTTTCACCCTTAGTCATCTTCATAATAAGCTGGATCATCACTCTATCAATCCATTTATAACGTGGGTAAAGAAGCGCGCCTGCAAAAACACCTGTTAATCTAGGCTTCCATGGAGTCTTATCTAAAAACTTACGCATATAAGCATTGGTTTCGGGTGTACTCTTTTCAGCTTTTCTTGCCGTAAGGTTCACCCCAAAAAAGGCGGATGGCATACTATTTAATTGAGAAAGGTGTTGGGTAATAAATTTATCCAGTACTTTATTAAAATAGCCATATCTAATTGATGCCCCAACTAACACTTTATTATAAGCAGATAAATTAAGGCTATGGTGAACAGCAGTTAAATCTCTTACATCACATTCATAGCCCTGTTGTCTTAGTTCATTAGCTATGTGCGTCATTATTTTTTTAGTTTGACCATCTGTACTGCAGTACAGCAACAGCGCGCTCATACATCACTCCTTGTTTTTGGTTAATCACGCCAAAATGTTGGTGTAAATAAAACCAATAATGTGAAAACTTCTAATCGGCCAAATAACATGGTGACAACAAGTATCCACTTAGCGGCTGGATTCATTGTTGTAAAGTTATCAGCAACAATACCTAATCCTGGACCCAAATTATTAAGTGTTGTAGCAATAGCAGAAAAAGCAGAAAACTCATCAACACCTGTCGCTATTAATAGCATCAAGCTAATAATAAATACTAAAGCATATGCTGAGAAAAAGCCCCAAACCGCTTCTATAATACGCTCTGGTAATGCTCGATGTCCTAGTTTAATCGTATAAACCGCATTAGGGTGTACAAGACGTTTTAATTCACGAGAGCCTTGTAAAAACAGCAGTAAGATACGGATTACTTTTAATCCCCCCCCCGTTGAACCAGCACAGCCCCCGATAAAGGCAGAACACAACAGTAACAGAGGTAAAAAAGTTGGCCATTGGGCAAAACTATCTGTTGCAAACCCTGCGGTTGTTGCCATTGAAACAACTTGGAAAAAAGCTTGATTAATTGTTGTCCATCCAGAGTCATATACCGAATAGAGCCATAGAATAAGGCTACAAATAATCACTAATCCGAGCTGTATAAAGATAAACATGCGAAATTCAGGATCACGCCAATAAATATTGAGGCTTCGCCCTGTTAAAACCGAAAAGTGTAAAGCAAAGTTACACCCTGAAATTAATAGAAAAACACCAATAATGACGTTAATTGTTGGACTATTAAAATAGCCAATGCTTGCATCATGGGTAGAAAATCCACCGATTGCAATAGTAGAAAAACTATGCGAGATAGCATCAAACACGTCCATACCCGCAATCCACAACGCAAGGGCACAAATAATAGTGAGTAAGACATAAATCAGCCACAATGCTTTCGCAGTTTCTGCGATCCTTGGGCGCATTTTATTGTCTTTCAAAGGCCCCGGCATTTCTGCCCGATAAAGCTGCATTCCCCCAACGCCTAACAGTGGAAGAATGGCCACCGCTAATACGATGATCCCCATTCCCCCTAACCATTGCAGCATTTGGCGATAAAATAAAATCGCTTTAGGTAAGCTATCCAACCCAACAAGTGTCGTAGCCCCTGTGGTTGTTAATCCGGAAAAAGATTCAAAAAAGGCATCGGTAATCGATAGATGAGGTTGTTCCGAAAAAATAAAAGGCAATGCCCCTACGCTGCCTAACACAGTCCAAAATAAAACCACAATAAGAAAACCTTCTTTGGGTTTTAGATCACTTTTATTGTTTCGATTGGGGATCCACAACATTAGCCCAATAATAAGAGCGACAATAAATGTCTGACTAAATGCTCGTCCTGCACCATCCCGATAGATCAACGCAACGATACCGGGGATGATCATCGTGACAGAGAATAAAATAACAAGTAGCCCAACAATTCGGGTTATTGAACGAAAATGCATTTAGCGATTTCCTTGGTAGCAACGATTATTCATTCGGTTCTAAACATATTAATTGCATACTGCCACGACTGATATCGCGTAGTTTACTTTCAACTTTTTCACTCTCTACTGCTGGCAATGATAGTTCAAAAGTGACTTTATCAGTATATTCACTAGAGAGGATCTTCCCTTGATATTCTGCAATAACTTGCTCAAGTAATGACACTAAGGAATATTCACACTCCACAAGAAATCGGCGCTGAGGTACTTTGGTTTTCGTTGGCAAAAGTTTTAATGCCTGCTGTACCCCATTGCCATAAGCACGAACTAATCCGCCAGTGCCTAATTTGATCCCGCCGAAATAACGTACCACAACCGCAGTCACCTCTCCCATACCACTCCCTAACAGGGGTGCTAGAATAGGTTTTCCCGCCGTGCCTGTTGGTTCACCATCATCAGAAAAACCTAACTGTTGTAAATCATCCGGTCTTCCAGCAACAAATGCCCAACAATGATGCCGAGCATCGGGAAACTGCGCTTTAATTGATTGGATATACGCTTTGGCAGC
>NZ_BAABMO010000085.1:0-3027 GCF_054767435.1 Proteus sp. MB838 | reverse complement strand
GCCGAGAATAACAACCGTTATTTTCGAAACTTTTAGCTCTTGTCGTTCATCTGCTTGGCCATTTTTAATTACATTGGCGTATAAATCATGAGAAACGGCAGATGCACCCGCTAAAGTTAATCCTGCAACAACGGCTAAAATAGTGGCAAAAGCGACTGCAGAAATAAAACCAAGGAAGAAATTACCACCAACAGCATCCGCTAAATGAACAGCGGCCATATTGGTGCCACCAATTAAAGCACCAGCGGCATCTTTGAACAGAGGATTAGGGCTAACGAGTAAGATAGCCCCGAAACCAATAATAAAAGTAAGAATATAGAAATAACCGATAAAACCTGTCGCATAGAAAACACTTTTACGAGCCTCTTTTGCATCGCTAACGGTAAAAAAGCGCATGATAATGTGGGGAAGTCCTGCGGTACCAAACATTAAGGCAAGACCTAAGGATAATGCAGAGATAGGATCAGAAACTAATCCTCCTGGACTCATGATAGAAAAGCCTTTTTGATGGACGTTAACAGCTTCTTTAAACAAAGTATTGAAGTTAAAGTCTGCCGCTTTCATTACCATGACCGCCATAAAAGTTGCACCGGCGAGTAATAAAATGGCTTTGATTATTTGTACCCAAGTGGTGGCTAACATGCCGCCAAAAAGGACATAAAGAACCATTAAAATACCGACTAAGATCACCGCAATATGGTAGTTTAAGCCAAAAAGCAGCTCGATTAATTTACCCGCCCCTACCATTTGAGCAATAAGATAGAGGGCAACAACAACTAATGAACCTATTGCAGAAAGTGTTCTAATGGGCTTTGGACTTAAACGGTAAGAGACAACATCAGCAAAAGTATAGCGTCCTAAATTACGCAAACGTTCAGCGATAATAAATAGAATGATTGGCCAGCCGATTAAAAAGCCAATAGAGTAGATAAGTCCATCATAGCCAGAAGTGTATACTAACGCTGAAATTCCTAAAAAGGAGGCGGCAGACATAAAATCACCAGCGATAGCCATACCATTTTGAAATCCGGTAATTTTGCCACCCGCAGTGTAATAATCAGACCGTGATCGTGTTCGTTTAGAGGCCCAGTAAGTAATATACAGTGTTAAGCCAACAAAGATCAGAAACATGATAATGGCTTGGAAGTTAATTGGCTGTTTTTCACCCCCTTCTGTTATCGCTGCGGCTAATACATTGGGGGATAATAACGTTAATAGTGATATGGCGTAGTGTTTATTTTTCATTTTTCTACCTCACCAAGAATTTCTGCCGTTAATTTGTCAAACTCTGTATTTGCTCTAATAACGTAAATCCCTGTTAGTAGAAAAGAGGCGATAATTAAGCCAATACCGATAGGAATACCTCGTGTAATGTAACTGCCTTCATAGAGCGGTGTACCTAACCATTGTGGATAAAAAGCAATCAGCAATATAAATGAGACATACATAACAAGTGTAATAATCGAAAGTCCCCATGAGAAACGACTACGTTTTTTAACCAGTTCTTTAAAGCGAGGGTTATTTTCTATCTCTTGATAAATATTGGGATTCATCAGAGTTCTCCTCAAAATAATTATTTGGTTTATTACATGATTTAGAGGTGTTTATCCCCGCATGTCATGAATTTGTGATAAGAGAGCCCTGCAAAGGCATAAAATGCCTTTGCATAGTAGTATTCCGGTTTTATTGACTGCTGTATTATTTGAGCACTAGCACTTTAAATGGTCAGTGATAGAGACTGTTTTTCTTCTAACAGTTTTTCTACAACGCCTGGATCGGCGAGTGTTGAGGTATCTCCAAGGTTAGTTGTGTCGCCAGAGGCAATTTTACGCAAGATACGACGCATAATTTTCCCAGAGCGTGTTTTAGGTAAGGCATCTGTCCAATGAAGGATATCAGGTGTTGCTATTGGGCCTATCTCTTTACGTACCCAATTGCGCACTTCTGTATAAAGTTCTGCCGTAGGCTCTTCACCATGATTTAGCGTGACATAAGCATAAATAGCTTGTCCTTTTATATTATGGGGAATACCAACAACAGCCGCTTCTGCAATTTTAGGATGGGCGACAAGTGCGGATTCAATTTCGGCAGTACCTAAACGGTGACCAGAGATATTTAAAACATCATCAACACGGCCTGTTATCCAATAATCACCGTCCTCATCACGACGGGCACCGTCACCTGAAAAGTACATGCCTTTAAAGGTCGAAAAGTAAGTCTGTTCAAAACGGTCATGATCGCCAAATAATGTTCTTGCTTGGCCCGGCCATGAATCTACGATCACCAAATTACCTTCACAAGCACCGTCTTGTATTTCCCCCATATTGTCAACAATTGCAGGTTGTACACCAAAGAATGGACGAGTCGCTGAGCCTGGTTTTAGATCCATTGCTCCCGGCAATGGGGTTATCATGAAACCTCCTGTTTCTGTTTGCCACCATGTATCAACAATAGGGCATTGGCTACGTCCCATTTTTTGATAAAACCATTCCCAAGCTTCTGGGTTAATAGGCTCTCCTACTGAGCCTAAAATGCGTAAAGAGGTTCGTTGCGTACCTTCAATGGCTTTGTCTCCTTCCGCTATTAATGCGCGGATCGCAGTAGGTGCGGTATAGAGAATATTAACTTGGTGTTTATCAACAATCTGGGCCATACGATTGACTGAGGGGTAATTGGGGGCTCCCTCAAACATCACTGTTGTGGCACCATTTGATAGCGGGCCATATAACAAGTAGCTATGGCCAGTTACCCAACCGACATCCGCTGTACACCAATAAATCTCACCATCATGATAGTCAAAGGTGTATTTAAAGGTCGTTGAGGCATAAACAAGATAACCGCCAGTGGTGTGCAACACGCCTTTGGGTTTCCCCGTAGAGCCTGATGTGTAGAGAATAAAGAGTGGATCTTCTGCGTTCATGACTTCCACATCACATTCTGTACTGACGCCTTGAACAATTTCATCCCACCATAAATCGCGTCCTTCAATCCATTGTTCTGTTTGCCCTGTTCGACGTAAGACCACAA
>NZ_BAABMO010000084.1:0-3533 GCF_054767435.1 Proteus sp. MB838 | reverse complement strand
TAATGGTCGACGGAATATTGCCCAAAAAGGGATGTGGTGGAACACCCGCGATCAGGGCGTATTACTGCACAGTTCATACGAGCTTAACGATAATCTAACACTCTTCATGAATGCCGGTGGTGGTCGTTCAATCGTTTCACGTATCTCTGAGCAAACCCCAAAGATTATTAACGACAATGGAGATGTTGAATCGGCAATCACTAATTATCGCTTTAATGTACATCGTTATATTTTTGAAACCGGTGTCAGAAGTTATTTTTCAACGGGCGCTATTGATCATCAGATGACATTACAGGCCAGCTATTATCATGACCGCCTTGCTGTTGCGGGTAATGTAGGAAAACAAAAGGTGATTTCTAATATTTATTCACCATTAGAAGTCGATGTTACCCTACCATCGTCTCCAGCAAGCGTTCCCAAAGTATCTTCTAGTCAATTAACTAGCTTTGCCGTTTCGGACATCATGACCATATTGAATGGCAGTGTGGATATTATCCCCGGGATACGTTTGCAAAGAGTGCAAGCCGATAACTTTATGGCTAATGGACAGCGTTCGGCCACTTATGATGAATCAGCGGTGACGCCAATGTTGGGGCTGGTTTACCATCCTTTAGAGTCTGTTTCGCTCTATGCCAACTATATTGAAGGGTTAAGCAAAGGCGATATAGCGCCGAGTTTTGCAAAAAATGCCGGCCAAGTGATGCGTCCTTACCGCTCGCGACAGTACGAAGTTGGGGTTAAGTATGATAATGCGGGAATACAAAGCAGTTTGGCTCTTTTCCAGATAACCAAGCCTAGTGGTGCTATCGACAGCACTGATAATATATTTAATGCTAATAGTGAGCAGCGAAATCGTGGCGTTGAAGTTAATCTTTCAGCGCAGGTGCTGGATAATTTACAAATCTCAGGCAATCTTTCTCTTATTGATGCCGAACTTATCAAATCGCCTAAATCTGATATCCGTGGTAACAAACCCGTTGGTGTTTCTCCTCTACAAGCAAATGTAGGGGTGGAATATGATCTTCCTATTTTGCATGGATTGTCATTAAACAGTTATGTCAATTATAGCGCAAAGCAATATGTCAATCAGGAAAATACACAGTCTATCAATTCTTGGACAACGGTAGATATGGGAGCCTCCTATAAAACACGTGTGTATGGTGCGCCTACCACTTTCCGTTTTGATGTACAGAATCTATTTAATCACCATTACTGGTCTGGCGTAGCGTCATATACCACTATTGCACAGGGAGCACCACGTACTTTCCTTGCCTCGGTAAGTGTTGACTTCTAAGAGGGTTCCATATGTCTTCGTTGTTAAATACTTATTACCGAGCAAATGAATCTTGGCAGATCGCTATAACCCAAATATTACCCCCTTATATCGATCCGGTTATTATCCGTTGGTTGGAGACATCCCCTGATACCCTTGTTCATTTAACACAGATATATGGTTCACCCCTTAATATTGTCTGGCCTCATACTGTGGAGCAGAACGTGAATGCCATGGTCGAAGTCGCCAAAACATTTGGTATACAAACCAATTTGTATTATGGGGTTAAAGTCAATAAATCACAGTCATTATTACAAGCCGCTGTTGCTGCGGGAACTGGGGCGGATGTATCTAGCCTATATGAACTCAACGATGCTATTCGTGCGGGATGTAAAGGTACAGAGTTGTGTGCTACAGGCCCTGCCAAAACAACGGCATTTTTACAGGCGTTAATAGTGCAAGGGGCACGGATTGTTATTGATTCACTTGAGGAGATGGACGAGCTTATTCACCTTGCTACAAGGTGGATAAGTCCATCAGGACGTATAAGTATACTGTTGCGTTTTCGTCCTGAGTCTAATCATATCAGTCGTTTTGGTATGTCATCCGCTGAGATCATGACAGCGCTTGAGAAACTTAATTATAGTGACCAAGTAAAGGTTGATGGATTCCATTTCCATCTTAGTGGTTACTCTTCGGTATCTAGGATCAAGGCTTTTTTTGATACCTTACCCTTGATTAGCTACGCACGTGCTTTGGGTTACTCCCCTTATATTATCGATATTGGGGGAGGGTTACCTGTTCAGTATGTAGACAGTCATTGTTATAAGAAATGGCTCTCTACGCAAACACATAAAGACTATCGTACTCGACGAATTCCTGATTCTTTCTATCCATATGGTGGAGAGATAAATGCCCAAGGCTGGCTCACTGAGTTTCTAACCGGAGTCGATCCCACAGGCAAAAGAGTTTGTGATGCATTAATTGAGGAAGGATTAACACTTTGCCTTGAACCCGGAAGGAGCTTGGTTAATCAAAGTGCGATCAGTGTATTTCGTGTCTGTCGAGTTCGTCCATATGATCATGTCGGACATGTTATTTTTGTCGAAGGAACTAGTTTTAGCGCATGTGAAACGTGGTTTAATTCTGAATTCTTAAGTGATCCTCTCCATATTTATCAAAATAACCATCAGCCACTTTCTTCTGCTGGAAATGCTTGGATTGCAGGCCATAGCTGTTTGGACGACGATGTTATCACCAATCGTTTGATCGCTTTTGCACACCTACCAAAGCCAGGTGATTTACTGATATTTGCTAATACCGCAGGTTACCAAATGGATTTACTGGAAAATCAATTTCATCGGCATCCGTTGCCCACAAGATTAACTGCGGTCATAAACTCACATCAAAAACCTATATTTACCATTGATAATTAAGGACTTTTAATATGGTTTTTAGCAAAGTAACTGATTTAATTGGTAATACTCCTATCATTCAATTACCGCTGCTGCAATCGGATACGCGTCTTTATATCAAAGTGGAGAAAAATAATCCCGGAGGCAGTATGAAAGATCGCATGGCGAGAAATATGGTTGTTGCGGCACTGAAATCTGGAAAGATCAAGCCTGGTAGTACAATTGTGGAGTCGTCATCAGGAAATACTGGCATTGGGTTGGCAATCGCTGCTATCGAATTTGGGCTTCGATTTATCGCGGTGGTCGATCACCATGCTGCCCAAGATAAAATTGCTATCATGCGCGCTTTGGGTGCTGAGATCCGCTACGTTAAAGGCGACTATGGTGAAAATGAAGTTGCTGTTGTGGAACGCCAACGTATGGCGGCTGAAATCGCCAATGAAATTCCCGGCGCTATCTTTATGAATCAATCAGATAATGCAGCCAATGCGGGAGGATATGCAGATCTGGTACGTGAACTTATTAGTCAGATAGGCAAAATTGATGCGTGGGTTGGATGTGTAGGTACGGGGGGCTCTATGACAGGGATAGCCCATGGATTAAGGGTTCATAATCCAGAACTTGTAACCATTGCCGTAGAGCCGGAAGGCTCCATCGTATTCGGAAAACCCGGTAAACCATACTATCAATCAGGTACAGGCACCCCACAAGGCGATACAGTGGGGTTAGTGTTGGATTACAGTTGTATTGATTATGGCGAACAAGTCTCTGATGTATGTGCTTTTGAAACGGCTCGTTACCTTGCTCGTCGTTTTGGTTTACTGGTTGGTGGCTCTACAGGGGGG
>NZ_BAABMO010000083.1:0-3576 GCF_054767435.1 Proteus sp. MB838 | reverse complement strand
CTTTATAAAAACCTAAATAAAATTTAACTATACAACTTAACTAAATTAAATATTTTTATGCAGTATAAAATAAAAACATATAAACAGTATTAAAATTTTTAGTTCTTATTCACAAAAAATCAAAAGATATAAATATCATGAGAAATATTACCTTTAAACCATAATAAAAGAAGGCCATTAGCTATATGGCCTTCTTTTATTATTTCTATTTAATTTTATTAATTACATACAGTACTTATTTGTGCTACTCATCTTCTGGGGGATTTTTTAAGATCTGATGTATTTCTTCTTTTAGACGTAATTTTTGTTTTTTTAATTCAACAACTTCTTCTCCATATCCTCGCCTATCTCGGTGTTCTAAGCGTACAATTTTATGGTCAAGTTCATTATGTTGTTCAAACAGGGCTCGGAAATGGGGATCAGTTTGACGAAGCTTAGCAATTAAATCACGATATTCTGGAAACATATTACCTACCTTCCATTATCAATGAGTGATGAGTGTCATACTACTTTTAAGTCTCCCTTAAATTGCTGTCACTGTCATACTCTTTATGTGAAAAACAAGAGCGATATCAAGTAAAAATTAACATAAAACTACAACAAAGTAGGATATCGACACACTATTGCATGAAATTGGTCTAACTTAAGACTATAAAACAGGATAAGATAAAAATGCTCATATTTTATACGAACATCACTATTCTTCTATCAAAAAGCACTTATTGTTAATTCTATAAATAAATTTGAATTAAAGTAAAAGAGTTCTCTAATAGTTTTATATACCCATCTATTTGAGACACTAAGCCCAATGCCGCCACATTGGGCTTTTCTTTTTGCAATCAGTAAGTTGATAACACTAATAACTTAACTGATTGAAATAGAATCGCTAACAATCTATTCAATAATTTTTTATCGAGGATTTTAGTTAAGATTGTTGATTGTTACCCTCGTACTTCATTAATTACTATGCCCATTTTTAGATTGTTCTAATTGTAATGCCTGCTCCTTCCACTTGGAAAGGGCTAGCTCCTTTAGCCAATCTGCAAGTAATGGCATCGTTTTTATTGAATCTAATGCAGCTCGCTCTTGTTTGGTTAAACGAATAACAACGACTTCAGTTTTCATTGTAGACATATCAGCCTCTTTTTATAAAAAAAAGAATACTGACATAAAATATAAACAGAACGGTCTGACTTACATCCTTTTACAAAATATTATAATTTAACTTACATTAACAAAGCATTAAATACAAAAAGCAGTCCTATTCCCCTTGCTTTAAATATAAAATTCACTTATTAAAAATAGTTATTTTCTTTCTATAAAAATAGATACAGTAGTGGAATTAATATATTACAAACCATAACGTAATCTTAAAGATTGAGGATAAGGATAAAAGTATTTTTGTTTACTCAGATAATTATCTGGGTATTCTGATAAGTAATGATTAATTAATGTTAATGGTGCCAATAAAGGTTGTATTCCTTGACGATACTCTAAGATCAATTGGCTTAATGCTTGTCGCTGCTTAGAAGTTAAATCTTGCTTAAAATATCCTTGCACATGCATAAGAACATTAGTGTGATTACGACGTGTGGCTTGATGTTGTAATAGAGCCATAAATCGATTACGGTATTCAACAAAGAAAGTCTCTAATGAATCCCAATCTTTATTGTTAGCAACAAAGCGCCCTAGTTGCCGATAAAGCGGTTGTGAATGAGCTAATAACAATAGTTTGTATCTTGTATGAAAATCAATTAATGCCTGGCGAGTAAAGTTATTTATTTTCAATTGATTTAGCTCATTAAGCGCAAACACCCGTGTAATAAAATTTTCTCTAATATAGGGATCGTTTAACCGCCCATCTTCTTCTATAGGTAACCACGGCATTATTCTTTTCAGATTTTCAGTAAAAATGCCTGTACCCGATTTTTTATTGCCGTTGCCTATTGGATCATAAACCCGGACACGTTCTAATCCACAACTGGGTGATTTCGCACACACGATATAACCGCTAAATTGATTAAATCTCCTCAAATATTCTATAGAGTAATCATTCATCATTTGGGTTAAGTCACCTTCACTTCCATTACTAAATTTTAACCTAACTTCACCAGTCTTAGACTGAACTAATCGTAATGCTGGTCTGGGTGTCGGTAAACCAATAGCCATTTCTGGGCAAGTAGATTGATATTCAAAGAACTCAGATAATTCATCAGCAGCAAGATGACAACATTTATGCCCACCATCAAACCTCACTTTATCCCCTAATAAGCATGAACTAATACCTACGATAATTTTTTTATGCGTAAAATCATTTTGTTTAAGACTCATAAGAGTTTTGGGCATGGCTATGACCTCATATGAAACAATCACCTAACCTGACTAATCAGATTAATAAATCTATGCTCATAATTTATCTTAGTAACATAATGCTACTTTTACTATGTTTATCATTTAATTAGTTTGTAAAATATTATTAAAAGAAAGGATAGCCGTTAACCACTGATATCACAATATTGATAGATATGAATAGCAAATAGCTAATATACTTACAGCAAATATTAGCTATCTGATTAAATTGATTGATATTTAGTAATAATTAAGTTATTAATCAATAAGTTAACACTGTGTTAATGCACGGAACTATAATACTCAATAGATAAATCATCCACTTTTGCACCACTAAACTGAGCCCATAGTATAATTGCAGATAATACTTCTTTTTCATTCGTTGCAATAAATAGATTTACAAAGGACGTTTCGTTCCATAGTCCACTCACTTTATAAACCACTTTGTTCATCTTTACTCCACCTGACGCTATCAATGACTTTAAGGAAACACAGATTCAAAACTGTTATAAAGTTATTTTTAACATGGGTGCACTTTTGCTTTTTCCAAGTCATATAATCATCAAAAATAGATGCTTTTTCTAAACATATTCTATTTATAACTATAAGTTTTTATTATATTCACCTTGTTATTGATTATTAGTATTAAGCCTTTCACTGCGTCAGTTCGTAACTTTCAGAAATTAATGATTTTAGCTCAGTATCATCAAAATCTGTGTCTAAGCGAATAGAAATCCAATGCTCTTTGTTCATATGATAAGCGGGATAAACTGCTTTTTTTAAGCGTAGAGCACCCACTAAAGGCACCGGTACTTTTAAGTTAATCACATCGACTTTATTATTTTTACCCGTATCAAATAGCTTGTTTTCAGCGACATCCATGATGACGGCGAACCATTTAGAATGATTATGATGTCTGAAAACCGCATAATTAGGGTACTTACTCCATAAATATTCGGGGATTACGGCATATGTTTTCTGTATATACTCGATAAGCTCTTTTCTATTCATTGTCCGGTCATCTCATAAAATGATGTATAACTTGGTCACTAAACGCATGATCTCTAACATTAAGGCATCAGCCTGTTAAATAATTTATTATACATTTGTTATTTAACAATGCTAAATGTAGAGAGAACCCGACTATATTGTTATTATTATTGCTACTTATTTTTATTATCAATACATAAATTATTTATAAATATTTTTAGTATTGTACATATTTTT
>NZ_BAABMO010000082.1:0-3997 GCF_054767435.1 Proteus sp. MB838 | reverse complement strand
GCCGGTTCGCTTAGCGCCCTGTGCCGTGACAACGAGGACGCATTATAGGGAGTTTTCTGAGGCTGGCAATAGTTTTTTGAAAAAAAATGTTTGTTTGTTGGTTAATTAAACGAAGTGCCTATTTTTTGTGGCTTTTAAGCCATTTTGGCAGGTCAGCTAAGCTATCTAGAACAAAATCTGCACAAGTTTCGGCCTCTTCTGTAATCGCTTTTCCTGTGCGAACGAGAATTTTATGCCCAACGCCAGCCGCTTTTGCTGCCAACATATCTTCTTTTTTATCTCCCACCATATAAGAAGATGCCATATCGATGTTTAATTGTGCTTTCGCATCCATAAACATACCTGTTGCAGGTTTACGACAGTCACACTCTTTTTTGTATTCTTCTATAATTGCATCTGGATGATGTGGGCAATAATAAATGCCGTCTAAATCGACGCCTCGATCAGCTAAAGACCAATCCATCCATTCAGTTAAATGTAAAAACTGATCTTCACTATAATACCCTCGACCAATACCTGACTGATTAGTCACTAGCACTAAAGCATATCCCATGGCTTTTAATTCAGCCATTGCTTCAATCACACCTTCGATAAATTCAAAGTTATCAATTTCAGATACATAACCATGATCGATATTAATCGTTCCATCGCGATCTAAAAAAATCGCAGAAATCCCCTTGCTCACAGCATTACTCCTTTTAGATATTTGCGCTTAGTATCGCATGTTTTTTCTTATATAGAGAAGCATATCCACCTTTCTTTCTTTTATTGACTATTATTACCTATTACGCTTCTGCTCTTTTTTGTTGACTTGGACGTCTAGACGCCTTAACATCTATTTTAACTCGGGCAGAATAGCGTGAATGTCCCATATTCTACTTATATAAAGAACAAGATGATTAAACTGACGAATATAAATAAAGTATTTAAGCAGGGAGCGCGTTCAATACAAGCGCTATCAAATATTAACCTGCATGTGCCACAAGGGCAGATTTTTGGTGTGATTGGATCGTCAGGTGCAGGTAAAAGTACTCTCATACGCTGTGTAAACATGTTAGAAAAGCCGACATCAGGTGAAGTTTGGGTTGATGGTCGTGATCTAACAAAATTATCTGATAAAGAATTAACCAAAGCACGTCGTGGCATTGGCATGATTTTCCAACATTTTAATTTACTGTCCTCAAGAACGGTATTTGATAATGTTGCCTTACCTCTAGAACTTGATAACACGCCGCGGGCAGATATTAATAAACGTGTTAATGAGTTATTAGAATTAGTGGGTTTAGCAGATAAAAAAGAGTATTACCCTGCCAATTTATCAGGGGGACAAAAGCAGCGTGTTGCGATTGCTCGAGCATTAGCTAATTCACCAAACGTTTTATTGTGTGATGAGGCAACTAGTGCTCTTGATCCTGCAACGACACGTTCTATTTTAGAACTGTTAAAAGATATTAATCGTCGTTTAGGGTTAACTATTTTACTTATCACTCATGAAATGGATGTTGTAAAACGTATTTGTGACCAAGTTGCCGTGATCAGTGGTGGTCAATTAGTTGAAAGTGATGCGGTAAGTGAGGTTTTCTCTCACCCTAAAACACCCGTTTCTCAAGCATTTATTCAATCAACATTACAATTGGATATTCCTGACGATTATAAAGAACGTATGAAGCCAGAGTGGGAAGAAGGCTTATTCCCGCTGTTAAAGCTTGAATTTAATGGGTTATCTGTTGATGCGCCATTAATGTCTATTGTTGCTCGTCGTTTTGATGCTGATATTAATATTTTAAGTTCTCAAATGGACTATGCCGGTGGAGTAAAGTTTGGCGTGATGCTAGCAGAATTACACGGTAAAAATGGTAACACAGAAAAGTCTATCGCGTTTTTAGAAGAGCATCATGTGAAAGTAGAGGTTCTCGGTTATGTCTGAAGGAATGATTTATTTATTAATTAGTGGGATCTGGGAAACCTTAGTCATGACATTTGTCTCAGGCTTTTTTGGTTTTGTCATTGGATTACCATTAGGTGTCTTACTTTATGTGACTCGACCAGAGCAAATTATGGCGAACTCACCCGCTTATAAAGTGATTTCTGCTTTAGTTAATATTTTTAGGGCCATCCCTTTTATTATCTTATTAGTTTGGATGATCCCTTTTACACGTATGGTAGTAGGAACATCCATTGGTTTACAGGCGGCTATCGTTCCGTTAACTGTAGGAGCTGCACCTTTTATTGCACGTATGGTAGAAAATACCTTATTAGAAATACCTCATGGTTTAATTGAAGCTTCTCGTGCCATGGGGGCAACACCAATGCAGATAATCAAGAAAGTTTTATTACCAGAATCTTTACCAGGTTTAATTAATGCTGCGACCATTACACTCATTACATTAGTCGGTTATTCCGCAATGGGGGGCGCTGTGGGTGCCGGTGGTTTAGGTCAAATTGGTTATCAGTATGGTTATGTGGGCTATAATGCCACAGTAATGAATACCGTTATTGTACTACTTGTTATTCTTGTTTTTATCATTCAGTTTATTGGCGATCGTTTAGTTAAACTGACAACACATAAATAAATGAATTAAAGGTTTCTATTCATCTACTATCTAATCAATAAATGTAGTTTGTATGAAACCTTTTATTTAACCAGTTCAAAGAAAG
Source organism: Proteus sp. MB838 (assembly GCF_054767435.1). Lineage (NCBI taxonomy): Bacteria > Pseudomonadati > Pseudomonadota > Gammaproteobacteria > Enterobacterales > Morganellaceae > Proteus > Proteus sp. MB838. The sequence continues at coordinate 1,339 of NZ_BAABMO010000082.1, read as the reverse complement.
GGTAAATCTATGTCATTGAAATTTAAATCACTTGCTGTAGTCAGTGCGTTAGTCGGTGCTTTAGCTTTAGCAGGTTGTGGCGAAAAAGAAAAAGATCCCAATCATATCCGTGTGGGGGTTATTTCTGGTTCTGAACAACAAGTTGCTGAAGTTGCTAAACAAGTCGCTAAAGATAAATATGGACTTAATGTTGAACTCGTCACTTTCAATGACTTTGTCATGCCGAATGAATCATTAAGCCGTGGTGATATTGATATTAATGCCTTTCAACATAAGCCTTATTTAGATCAACAAATCAAAGATCGTAATTACAAAATTACAGCTGTAGGTAATACCTTTATTTACCCTATTGCTGGTTATTCTAAAAAAATAACGGATTTAGCAGATTTACCCGATGGTGCACAAGTGGCTATCCCTAATGATCCAACCAACTTAGGTCGTTCACTGCTACTTTTAGAAAAAGTAGGATTAGTGAAATTAAAGGAAGGGGTTGGTTTATTACCGACTAAACTGGATATCATTGAAAATCCGAAAAACATACAATTAGTTGAGTTAGAAGCACCACAATTACCGCGCTCTTTAGATGATCAAAAAATCTACTTAGCGGTTATTAATACAACCTATGCGAGTCAAGTTAACTTAACTCCAGCAAAAGATGGTATTTTTGTTGAAGATAAAGATTCACCTTATGTCAATATTATTGTTGCCCGTGAAGACAATAAAGATGATGAAAATGTGAAGAAATTTATTCAATCTTATCAAACAGATGAAGTTGATAGCGCTGCGAATAAGATTTTTAACGGTGGTGCAGTAAAAGGTTGGTAATCATCTCACAACTCAACTTAATAATAAAAAAGGCGGACATTTGTTCGCCTTTCTCTTTTTTACTGGGCTAATTTGCATTAAATTAGGGCGGTTTAATTTTTGTATAGACAATAATAAAGAGGATATACCCATGCACATGCGCTTGCTACTTATTGGCATTATAGCGCTGTTTATGACCGGCTGTTCAATGCAGAAATCATCTGATGTTGATCAGTCTAAGTTTACGGATATGCGTTTAAATAAACCTGGCCAACCACAAAAGCCCAAACAGCAAACTTTATCTCCTGTTCGCATTGTTGAAAAAACAGAAGATCTTTTAGGTGCGCCTTTTAAAGATTTAGGTGTTGTTGCCGGTGAATCTTGCCGACAAACACTACAAGATCCACCCGCAAGCTTACCTGCTGCGAAAAAAAGAATGGCTACCAAAGCGGCTTATAAAAATGCGAATGCAGTTTTATTACATGAATGCCAAATAGTCACAGGAATGGGTTGCTATCAATCGGCAATCTGTGAA
>NZ_BAABMO010000081.1:0-4084 GCF_054767435.1 Proteus sp. MB838 | reverse complement strand
TTGATAATCAAGTAGATCCATTTTATTAATCGCGACCACTAAGTGACGGATCCCAAGGAGTGTGCTAATAAAACTATGGCGGCGAGTTTGCTCTTGTACCCCTTTTCGAGCATCGATCAGCAGAATAGAAAGCGTACTCGTTGATGCTCCTGTCGCCATATTGCGGGTATATTGTGCATGTCCCGGCGTATCGGCAATAATAAATTTTCGTTTGGCTGTTGAAAAATAGCGATAAGCTACATCAATAGTGATCCCTTGCTCTCGTTCAGCCGCTAAACCGTCCACCAGCAAAGCGAGATCTAATTTTTCACCTTGAGTACCAATCTTTTTACTTTCGTTTTGTAAGGTGGAGAGCTGATCTTCGTAGATCTGCCGCGTATCATGAAGTAAGCGACCAATTAAGGTGCTTTTTCCGTCATCAACATTGCCACAGGTTAAAAAACGTAATAACCCTTTGTTCTGTTGTGTTTTTAAATAATTTTCTACACCACCTGATTGTGCTATTTCACCGGCGATCAGTTGGTTGGTTTTGATGGCTGCAAGTCCCATAGTGACTCCTATTAAAAATAACCCTGACGTTTTTTAAGTTCCATTGAAGCAGACTGATCACTGTCAATTAAACGCCCTTGTCGCTCGCTACTGGTGGAAATTAACATCTCTTCAATAATGGCGGGTAATGTGTCTGCTTGTGAAGGAATAGCACCCGTTAATGGCCAGCAGCCTAATGTTCTAAAACGTACTTTTTGTTGTGTGATCACCTCTCCAGCTTTTAGGTCGATTCGATCATCGTCAACCATAATCAAGGTACCATCCCGCTCAATAACTGGACGGTGTTTAGCGAAATAGAGCGGCACAATATCGATATTTTCTAAATAGATATATTGCCAAATATCTAGCTCCGTCCAATTTGATAATGGAAAAACGCGAATACTTTCCCCTTTATTAATTTGGCCGTTGTAGTTTTGCCATAATTCTGGACGTTGATTTTTCGGATCCCAACGATGAGATCTATCCCTAAATGAGTAAATACGCTCTTTAGCACGCGATTTTTCTTCATCACGACGCGCCCCACCAAATGCGGCATCAAAACCATATTTATCCAGAGCTTGCTTAAGACCTTCTGTTTTCATGATATCTGTATGCTTGGCGCTACCATGAATAAAGGGATTGATCCCCAATTGTGCCCCTTGGGGATTACGATAAACTTTGAGATCAAAACCATACTCTTTGGCCGTTTTATCGCGAAACTCATACATCTCACGAAATTTCCAACCCGTATCAACATGTAAAAGAGGAAAAGGTAATTTCGCCGGATAAAAAGCCTTACGTGCTAGATGCAACATCACCGAAGAATCTTTGCCTATTGAGTAAAGCATGACGGGATTTTCAAATTCAGCGACAACTTCACGCAGTATATAAATGCTTTCTGCTTCTAATTGCTGAAGATGAGTTAATTGTGTTTCATTCATAACAACCTCGTTTAGGCAAAATGAACCAAAGATGAGTGGATGGCAGAGGTATGTTGAGTTTGTCTATCACCAAACCACGCAAGTTGGTGATGTAATGCAGCAACTTCTCCAACGATTAATAATGCCGGGGTGGGAGCTTGCTTAGCTAATTGCGCTAATTGTGTTAAATTTCCCGTTAAGATCTGTTGATCATGGCGTGTACCGCAACTAATGACGGCAATAGGGGTGAGTGGTGAACGACCTTGCTCTATTAAACGCTGGCTAATAAGTTCTGCTTTCGTCGTTCCCATATAAATTGCTAACGTATGATTAGCTTGCGCTAAAGCTTGCCAATCTGGCTCTATCCCCCCTGATTGGCAATGCCCAGTCATAAAAGTGACACTTTGCGCATATTTACGATGAGTTAATGGAATACCCGCATAAGCACTGGCCCCACTAGCTGCGGTAACACCGGGAACAACTTGAAAAGGAATGCCATGTTGTACCGCAATTTCAAGCTCTTCTCCTCCGCGTCCAAAAATAAAAGGATCGCCCCCTTTTAGTCTGACAACTCGTTTACCAAGCTGAGTATATTTCACGATCAATTGATTGATTTCTTCTTGCAACGTACTGTGTTGCCCCGCTCTTTTACCCACACAAATTCTATCAGCATCACGACGTACCAGTTCTAAGATGTCTGCACTGACTAAACTGTCATAAAGTACCACCTCGGCCTGCTGGATAACTTGCAAACCTCGTAAGGTTAATAATCCAGCATCACCCGGCCCAGCCCCCACTAAAGCAAGCTCACCTTGTGGGCTATCTGGATGAGACAGTTGTTGTTCAAGCTGTGCTTGCGCTTGTATTAATTGACCACTTGCCACTAATGAGGCAAATTTGCCACTAAACGCTTGCTCCCAAAAGCGGCAACGTGCTTGAAAACCAGTCAGTTTTTGTTTCACTTTATTGCGCCATTTCCCCGCAATAGTCGCCATAGTCCCTAATGAGGTAGGTAATAATGCCTCTAGCTTTTCCCGTATCATACGAACTAAAACAGGGGCTTTGCCCGCTGATGAAATGGCAATTAATATCGGATTTCTATCGATAATGGCAGGAAAGATAAAAGAGCATTGGGGTTGAGAGTCGACGACATTGACAAAAATGTGGCGTGCTTGCGCATCTAGATACACTTGTTGATTTAATACCTTATCGTCTGTTGCCACGATCACCAACATCATGCCAAGTAAATACTCTGACTGATATTGCCCTGCAATCCACTCAATTTGATTTTGCTGATAAGCAAGATGCAATTCATCACATAACTGTGGCGCGATAACACGTAACCGAGCGCCCGCTTTTAATAACAGTACGGCTTTACGCGCAGCGACATGCCCACCGCCAACCAGTAATACTGGGCGCTGTTTTAATTCCACAAATAAGGGTAGGTAATCCATACACGTATCTCACGTTTTTATTGTTTACTTATATGAATAACGACTATAAAAGGTGCATTCGGGGTTATGAAATGACAAAAAGCTATGTGATGGAACAGAAAGGAATAAGCAAAAATATAATAATTTCAAATGGTTATTATTTTACTCACGGCAAAGAGGGCAACAGATGACTCTATTGCCCACTCAAAATAAATAGCGATATTAATAATGAATAATAATATTATTCGTGTAATCCACACTCACGTTTTAAGCCAAAGAATCGCGTCTCTTCTTCACTCATTCCCTCTTGCCATTTGCGTGTCGTATGCGTATCACCCACAGACAGATAACCTTGTTCCCATAATGGATGGTAAGGTAAATTATGCTGTTTAAGATATTGATAAATTTGTTTATTATCCCAATCGACTATCGGTAGTAACTTAAAAATACCTTTCGCTATGGATAAAACAGGTAAATGCTCTCGACTTTTTGATTGCTGGCGTCGTAGCCCTGCAAACCATGTCTTCGCCTGTAACTCCTTTAATGCCTTTTCCATTGGCGCAACTTTATTTATTTGGTTATAACGTTCGATACCTTCAATCCCTTGCAACCAAAGTTTGCCGTAGCGTGCTTCTTGCCAAGATGAAGATATTTCAGCGCGATATACTTTTAAATTAAGTTGTAGTGAAGAGGTTAATTCATCAATAAATTGATATGTTTCGGGAAAGAGATAACCTGTGTCTGTCAAAATTACAGGTATATCGGGATATTGTCTGGTAAGCAAATGCAAACAAACTGCAGCTTGAATACCAAAGCTTGAGCTTAAAACAAACTGGTTAGGAAGATGTTCTAAAGCCCAAATCACCCGCTCTATCGCCGTTTTTTGCTCTAATTGTTGGTTGATTTCATCAAGCGCCAGTCGCTGCTCTTCAATCGATAGCAACACCAACTGAGAAAGTGATAATCGACTCATATCACCTCCTGCACTTCATAAAAATCAATGGCTGAATTAACAACGGGTTTGATAACATCAGTGCGAATAAGAAAATCACCAAAACCTTCATTTAATTCACGTGAAATAGCCCACTGACCAATTAAAGTATCAAGAATTTCAATGATTTCTTGTGATGAAATATTTTCACGATACATTCTAGGAATGCGAGTACCCATGCGGTTTCCTCCTAGATGTAAGTTATAGCGATC
>NZ_BAABMO010000080.1:0-4502 GCF_054767435.1 Proteus sp. MB838 | reverse complement strand
GCGCATTATCGATTTGGTCGAATGCACGAGCAGCACCACCGTAAGTTTTAGCTAAAACTGTAGTGATTGCAGCAGTCAGAGTTGTTTTACCATGGTCAACGTGGCCGATAGTACCAACGTTAACGTGCGGTTTTGAACGTTCAAATTTTTCTTTAGACATTTAAATTGTCCCTCTAAGACACGGAATCGGTGGTTACACCACATCAACCAAGCAGTAATTAAACTAGCGATTAGCTATGCTTGTTAAGATTTTTAATCAGGAAGGCAAGAACATTGGGGAGTGGTGCTGATAGGCAGATTCGAACTGCCGACCTCACCCTTACCAAGGGTGCGCTCTACCAACTGAGCTATATCAGCACATCTGGAGCGGGCAGCGGGAATCGAACCCGCATCATCAGCTTGGAAGGCTGAGGTAATAGCCATTATACGATGCCCGCAGAACTCGGCTACCTGACTTAAAATCAGCTTTGTATTCTACTCAAGTGTTCACGGTTTGAAAACACTTAAGTAAGGAATTAATGGTGGTGGGAGAAGGATTCGAACCTTCGAAGTCTGTGACGGCAGATTTACAGTCTGCTCCCTTTGGCCGCTTGGGTATCCCACCAAATCTAAATTTTAAATGGTGCCGGCACCAAGAGTCGAACTCGGGACCTACTGATTACAAGTCAGTTGCTCTACCAACTGAGCTATGCCGGCTAAGTGGTGCGCATTCTAGGAGGACTTTCGTCATGATGCAACAAAAAAATTGCGATATTTGTTCTTTTGCTTAGATTTTGTTCATTTTTGTATGTATTGTTGATTTTTTAGAAAAAAAAACGACCAAAATGACAGCAAAAAAATCAAAGAAAATCCAACGCAATATTCTCTCTACAATCCTAGATTTATCACTAAACAGTAAAATTCACCTAAAAGAATTATTTTTACGCTTTTATTCTACGCTTATTTTTATTTTTTATGACTATTTTTTGTACTTTTTTTACAAATTTATTCAGTTCGCGTCAAAAAAAGCAGAAAAAAAGTAAAAAATCTCTACGCCTCTGCCACATCACTCGTTATGATGCTGTTTATTTTTTATCGGATACGGGTGTTTTAAACAGCCTGTCCAACCTGCGAATACTAGGCAGATGTTGGCTTATGAATAACAAAGAACGCTTTACAACCCCTTATTTAGAATTTGATAGAAAGCAGTGGGCTACGTTAAGGAATTCGGTCCCCTTAACATTAACAGAAACAGAAATTGCCGACCTTAAAGGCATTAATGAAGAAATCTCAATTGATGATGTCATTGAAATTTATCTTCCATTATCAAGGTTGTTAAATTTCTATATCAGTTCAAATTTACGTCGTCAGGCTGTCTTAGAACAGTTTCTAGGCACAAATAACGCCAAAATTCCTTATATCATTGGTATAGCGGGTAGCGTAGCGGTGGGTAAAAGTACGACTGCCCGTTTACTTCAAGCTTTGCTAACTCGTTGGCCTGAACATCGGAAAGTGGATTTGATTACCACTGATGGATTTTTATTACCTAATGCGGAATTAAAAAAACGCGGAATAATGAAGAAAAAAGGGTTTCCTGAATCCTATGATATGCATAGTCTTGTCTCTTTTGTCTCTGATATTAAATCGGGCAAAAAGCAAGTGACTGCACCTGTCTATTCTCATTTAGTGTATGACATTATTCCAGACAAAAAACAGGTCATTGAGCAACCCGATATTTTGATCCTTGAAGGACTCAATGTATTACAGAGTAATCAAGACTACCCTCATGATCCACATAATGTTTTTGTATCAGATTATGTCGACTTTTCCATTTATGTTGATGCAGATGAAGCATTATTGAAACACTGGTATATCAGCCGATTTTTAAAATTCCGTGAAGGGGCATTTACCGATCCCGAATCCTATTTCAATAATTATTCCAAGCTGAGTCGCGAAGAATCTATTGAGATCGCGTCTTCCATTTGGCAAGAAATTAATGGCTTAAACCTAAAGCAAAATATTTTACCAACCCGTGAAAGAGCCAGCTTGATTATGACTAAAGGTGATAACCATTCGGTTAAAAGCGTTAGATTACGTAAATAAATCTTACCTATTTAGAGAATAGATAAATTATCAATTCTCACCCTATAAATAGGCGGATTAAATTTAAATATGCTCTCTTTACCTATTTTAGAGAGCATATTTTAATATGAAAATTGTAGCAAAATAAACCAATTATGGTGCACTTCGTAGCGATATCTCACCACCAATATAGGGTACTATTTTATTGTTTTGTTCTAAAAGTAACACCCCTTGCTCATTAATACCTTTAGCGATACCAAAGATCTCTTTGTCACCAATAATTAATTTAACACGCCTATCAATAAAATTATCTAAACTTTTCCAACGTTCAATAAAAGCAGATAACCCCTGTTTTTCAAATTGTACAAATGCTTTTCTTAGCGCATTAGTGATTTCACAAGCCAACTGATTCCTATCTATTTTTATCCCTACCTGCTCTAAATTAATCCATTGTTGGTTTATTGCATCTTTTTGATTGTTACTCATGGCGATATTAATACCAATGCCAGTAACAATATGCGCAACATCACCTGTTTTTCCCGTTAATTCAACCAAGATCCCAGATAATTTTTTATCATTTAAGTAAAGATCGTTTGGCCATTTAACTTTGACACCATTCGCACCAAATTGCTGTAAAACTTCAGCAAGGATCACACCAACAACTAAACTTAGCCCGATTGCTGCAGCAGGCCCTTGATCCAATTTCCAATACATACTGAGATATAGATTACGACCAAAAGGAGAGATCCATTGCCGCCCTCTACGCCCACGCCCTGCAGATTGATATTCAGCAATACAAACATCACCGGAGGTTAATTCACTAATACGCTGTATCATATACTGGTTAGTTGAATCAATAACCGGTATCACACGAGCTGGTGCACCTTGAATGCCTCGATTGACACGTTCACTGTTTAACAGGTTCATCGGTGCATCTAGCTGATAACCCTGACCTGCCACTGTATGAATGTCGATACCCCAGCTACGCAATGTCTTGATATGCTTATTAATCCCTGCCCGTGTCATCCCCAAACTTTCGCCTAATTGTTCTCCTGAATGGAGCTCACCATCAGCAAGGATATTGATGAGTAATAGAGGAGTTGATGTCTCTTTCATGAAATAGCATCCACCGCGTTAATCTCGCCATGCCGTCCAATAAAACGCACTTCCGGCTCTAATTGGACTCCAAAACGTTCAAATACCTTTTGGCTAATATAACTTGCTAAATTAACAATATCGCGCCCACTTGCCTTGCCTTCTTTATTAATTAATACCAATGCCTGTTTTGTATGCACAGCAGCGCCACCGCTCTGATAACCTTTCAAACCACATTGATCAATAAGCCAGCCTGCAGCAAGTTTTACACCATTATGTTGTACATATTGAGGGCAAAATGGATATTTACTTTTTAAGCGTTGTGCAAGTTTTATATCAACAATAGGATTTTTAAAAAAACTACCCGCATTACCTGTAAGAGCAGGATCCGGCAATTTACTTGTCCTCATACCGCATACAGAGTCGAACACTATCTGTGGTGTGACTGTTTCTGGTGATAATTTAGCTAAATCACCATAGGTCAAAATAGGTTCCCAATGTTTATTCAGCACTAAGCCAACGGCAATAATTGCATAACCTTGCTGATAGTGATGTTTAAAAATGCTGTCGCGATAGCCAAATTGGCACTCTTCATTTGTTAAACGCGTGACTTTACCAGTGCTTAACTCAACAATATCAACATAGGCGCAAACGTCTTTTAATTCTTTACCATAAGCACCAATATTTTGTATGGGAGCAGACCCAACATTACCAGGGATTAAAGCGAGATTTTCTAACCCATAAATATGCTTTTCAATTAAGCTCTTTATAAGGTTATGCCAATTTTCACCTGCCCCAACATGAATATGCCATTGTTGCTCATCTTCTGTAATTTCAATGCCAGAAATACAGTTTCTAATCACCGTACCGTTAAAATCTTCAATGAATAGAACATTACTCCCTCCGCCTAAAATAAGAATAGGCAGTTTTTGGTCTTGAGCATTTTGCCAGTACCGACAGAGTTCATCTGTATTCTTTGCCGTTTCTATATGACGAGCATTGGCTTTCAAACCAAATGTATTAAATGATTGCAATGAAATAGGTTTATTCATGAAAGTCGACCTCATTTAGCTGATAGCTTAGTTTAGCAGTCAACCTGCTGTGAGGATAGCGCGAGTGAGCTGTTGGTAGGTAATAAGAGTAAGTTAAAAAGATACCTATATTATTCTAGGTGTGATGATTATTAAGAATAAAGAAAAACAAATGCAAAAAAGCCAACCCAGTGGGTTGGCTTTCTCGTCTTATTTAATGCTTAGCAGTTCCCTACTCTCACATGGGGAGACCCCACACTACCATCGGCGCTACGGCGTTTCACTTCTGAGTTCGGCATGGGATCAGGTGGGACC
>NZ_BAABMO010000079.1:0-4538 GCF_054767435.1 Proteus sp. MB838 | reverse complement strand
CCCATGCCGAACTCAGAAGTGAAACGCCGTAGCGCCGATGGTAGTGTGGGGTCTCCCCATGTGAGAGTAGGGAACTGCCAAGCATTAAATTAAAGCCTTAGTGTAAAAAGACATTAAGTGCGTAAAGAATAAGCGGAGCGGTAGTTCAGTTGGTTAGAATACCTGCCTGTCACGCAGGGGGTCGCGGGTTCGAGTCCCGTCCGTTCCGCCAACTATTTAGGGGCGTAGTTCAATTGGTAGAGCACCGGTCTCCAAAACCGGGTGTTGGGAGTTCGAGCCTCTCCGCCCCTGCCAGTTACCAATTAAGTAATAACAAAATTTATACTACTTTGTAGCCCAGTTAATTGACTGGGCTTTTTGTTATATAAAAACCACTATATTTTTCTCCAATCCTTCCAACTCTGCCAATCCTAAATCGTATTTATAACTTTATGTATCATCCAAATGATTAATCTAACATTATTCACATAATATTTTTCTGGGTATTGAGTCTGTTATTAGTAATAACATGTGCTTCAATCATCAATTTTATTACTGATATATCAATTTGACTGAAGCACAATGCTACTGATGGTTGGAGACAGGTTGAGAAAGTAGTTGCTGAATTAACACTTGTTGATCACTAGTATTGAGCCATACAGCAAATAGCGGTTTTTGGATGATCTCTACTGCTGCTGGTGAGAGATCGGGATATAAATCGAGCCAATGAGTAGGTAAAAAAGCAACGGCATTTGTTGTTTTCATTAACTGATAAGCAATCATAGCTGAATTTGTTGTCAAAATAGGTTCTGTTTTTGGTGCAGAGCTATTTTGTGAAAGTGGTGACAAATCAGCACTCCACTCAATTTTGATAAATTGTGCGCTTTGCTGGTTCAGGTGTGATGCTCTTTTCATTAGTTGAAATGTGATATTGCCAATTACTTTACTTTCCAACTCATCCATTTTGGGTGCTTCTGTAGTAAAAAGCAGATCTAGCTCACGAGCATGAAGTTGCTTTACTAGAGATTGCCTTGTAGAGACTCTAGATTCAATTCTAAGCTCATTTCTTTCTAAGTAAGCCTCTTGTAGCCAAGAGGTTAGATAAGCGTCCCAGAGCGATGCTGTCGCACCAATTGAAAGTTCTGAGTGTTGGGAGGCGTGGCTAATTTCTTTTTTTGCCTGTAACCAGGTATTCATTAATGACTCAGCATAAGGGATAAGCCTTTCTCCAGCGAGTGTTAAGCGAATATTGTTACGATGGCGAGTAAACAAATTTGTCCCAAGTTGGGTTTCTAATTGGCGTATTCTAAAACTGACCGCAGACTGTGTTAAATAAAGAGATTCAGCGGCTCGGCCAAAGTGTCTTGTCTTACTGACTTCCAAAAAGGTTTTCAGTAATTCGGTATCCACATCTATCTCCAAAAAAATTTGTCGTTACGATTTAAATATTTTGTTTTACAGAACCGCATGACTCCCTAATACTCCGCGCCATAAGTATGACGATAGAGAATTAGGAGTGTGTCAGATGGCAGAAAGTTTTATCACGACTAATCGTTTTTTTGACAATAAACATTATCCGCGTGGTTTTTCTCGTCATGGCGATTTCACTATCAAGGAAGCCCAGATATTGGAACGTCATGGTCAAGCTTTCAATGAACTTGATTTAGGCAAACGAGAGCCTGCAACTGAAGCGGAAAAATTATTTGTTGCCATGTGTCGTGGCGAACGAGAAGCAGCTACTGTTGAAGAAAAAATTTGGAAGAAATATACCAGTCGTATAAGTCGTCCAAAACGTTTTCATACCTTATCGGGTGGAAAGCCACAGCTCGATCCATCTGATGACTATACCGATTCTGATGATTAATATCATTAGTTTTAATTTAAAAGGGGCGTATTTCGCTCCTTTTTTACTTACCCTTCTAACTGTTTTTGTAAATAGATCATCAGTCTATCCATGGCGCGAAAACTCAACGCTTCAATAAGATGATTTCGTTGTATTTTTTGCTCATTCTCAAGATCGGCAATAGTTCTCGAAACTCTTAAAATTTTATGCCATGCACGAATAGATAAGCCTAATTTATTCAATGTCTCTTCAAGAAAGATTGCATCTTCGGTATGTAATTGACAAAAATGCTCAATCTCTTTACTTGATAAATAAGTATTAAGCTTGCCACTTCGCTGGAACTGACGTTCTCTGGCTTGTAAAACTCGAGCTCGTATGATGCTACTCGATTCATTTGTATGAGTCGATTGTAGTAGTGCACCTTGAGGTAATAATGGCATTTCAACGGATAAGTCAAACCTATCTAAAAAAGGTCCCGATACTTTGCTTAAATAACGTAATACTTGTTTTACGGGCGTTCGATTATGAGTACCTTGATAGTGCCCTGTAGGACTTGGATTTAATGCACCGACAAGTAACACATTTGCGGGATAGCTAATTTTGGCTTTAGCGCGTGAAATGGTAATTTTGCGCGCATCAAGAGGCTCTCTAAGTGCATCTAACACACGTCTATCAAATTCCGGCAATTCATCTAAAAATAAAATGCCATGATGTGCAAGTGTAATTTCACCGGGTTTAGGAATAGATCCACCTCCGGTTAAAGCAACGGCAGATGCCGTATGATGAGGTGCTCTAAAAGGACGTAAAGGCCATTTACCATCATGATGTATCGTATTTGATAGGCTACTGATAATTAATACATCAAGGGCTTCTTTAGCTGTAAGTGGAGGTAAGAGAGTATTAATGCGTTGCGCCAACATTGTTTTTCCTGTACCGGGAGGGCCAAGAAATAAAATGTTGTGATTTCCTGCTGCTGTGATTTCTGCAGCTCTTTTTGCGTTATTTTGTCCAATAATATCACTAATATCTTTATTATTTTGGTTTTCAATTGTTTTGTGATTAATATTGTTTTTAGCTTCAATTAATGGGGTGTTATTTTCTAAATGATGACAAATATCCAAAAGATGGCTAGCTAATAACGCGGATTTATTAGGTAAGAGCGAAACTTCTGATTGATGTTCAATAGAAATGATAGATATTCTATTATCTTTGTTGGCGCTTAAAATTGAGGGAATAACCGCATTCACTTTTTGTAATTTACCGGAAAGTGCAAGCTCACCGATAAATTCATAACTATTTAATTTATCAGAGATTAATTGCTCTGAGGCAATTAAGATAGCTAACGCAATGGGTAAATCATAGCGGGCTCCTTCTTTAGGTAAATCAGCGGGTGAAAGATTAATCGTAATTCTTTTTGCTGGATAACTATATCCACTATTTATTAATGCGCTTCTTACCCTATCTTTCGCTTCTTTTACGACAGTTTCAGGTAAACCAACTAAAGTGAGTCCTGGTAATCCCTGGCTAATATGAGCCTCAATAGTAATAAGTGGTGCAGAGATCCCTAATGAGGCTCGCGTATATATTACTGCTAATGCCATTTTTTTATTCTCCATTATTTTCTCTCTTTTTAATTTATTTTTATTGAGGTGTTAAATAAGAAGTTAATTAAATGAGAGATATCTCGTGAATATTTAATCTATTGAAAAATATAGAAAATAAATAAAGTTAAAAAATAATTATTGGATGAGAAATTATTATTTATACGAAACTTTTTATTTTTGAATTTAATTATTTCTATTAACAGAACAAATAGTAAATTAATGGTTTTTCTTTCAGTATTAACCACTGCAATATAATTATTAAGTAGTGTTATATTCTGGTGCGTGACGGAGAGATAAAAATAGCTATATGTTTCATGTGGTTAGAATTATTTTAAAAATAATCATTGTCAACATGAAAATATCATGGTAACTCTAAAAGGACAGAGTGAAAGAGAACACAACACAGACTATTTTTTACTACAGAAAAAGAATTTTAATATTATGAATACTATCGTCCTAGTGATTAGCCTAATTATTGTCAGCGTGGTGGTGATTATTAACCCACTGTGCGGGGCTGCACTAGGACGAAGAAAGGCTAACTAAACTAGCCGGATCTCAGAAAAACCCCCGCACCGAAAGGCGCGGGGGTTTTTTTTGAGCCAAGGATTTTAAAGAGAATAAAAAAGAAAATAAATTAATATTAAACAAGAAGTTAAGACGCAGGGTGAAAGAATGAATGGAGCACAGTGGTTAGTTCAAGCATTACGAAAACAGCGAGTGGAAACGGTCTTTGGTTATCCTGGCGGTGCGATTATGCCTGTGTATGACGCACTCTATGATGGCGGTGTCGAACATGTTTTGTGTCGTCATGAACAGGGAGCCGCTATCGCTGCTATTGGATTTGCTCGTTCTACCGGTACAACTGGTGTCTGTATCGCGACATCAGGCCCAGGCGCTACTAATGTCATCACAGGTCTTGCTGATGCATTGTTAGATTCTGTGCCTGTTGTTGCTATCACAGGGCAAGTTGCTTCAAATTTAATCGGGACAGATGCTTTTCAAGAGGTGGATGTACTTGGGCTCTCTTTAGCATGCACCAAACATAGTTTTCTGGTTTCTGATGTGAATGAACTGCCAAGAGTCGTATCAGAAGCATTTTCGATCGCTAAGCA
>NZ_BAABMO010000078.1:0-4552 GCF_054767435.1 Proteus sp. MB838 | reverse complement strand
CACCATCATGCTACGTTTAACTAATTGGTAAGTCCATCCTCCGGGACACACCCCAAGATCAACCGCACTCATCCCACTGGCTAAGCGCTCTTCCCACTCTTCATAAGGAATAAAAACATGGAACGCTTCTTCAAGTTTTAAAGTTGAACGACTTGGTGCATCTGCTGGGAATTTTAAGCGGGGGATCCCCATATAGAATGGCGAGTTATTAAAGCTATAGGAATAGCCCACGTAACAACATCCCGGAGCAATAAAAAAGACATGGATCACCGGACGGCTATAATTTTCAACTTTTAATAAGATCTTTTCTTTACGTAATTGATTACGCAAAGGAACAGTGAATTTGCGGCAAAATTTTAATAACTCTTTGCTTTCATTGGTATCAGCGACTTCAACACGTAATTCACCTGCTTTTTCTGTACTACCTTTTAGCTGGTCAATAATGGGAGTAATACGATCTTCTGGTGGTAAGTTCTTTAATAATTCACCACAAACAAATAATTGGCGTGCAAAGATAAGTCCTCTAAAATCCACATCACGAGCAATTTTATCTGCATCACCTTCTTGATAGCATTCAAAAATGACGTAACCACTTCCCTCTTTCACTCGAGAAAAGCCATAAACACCTATTTGTCCTGCCTTATCCGTTATCTCCGCCGCGCACTCTTTTTCAAAACCAGGGCGACAATATAATGCTACTTTATTCATGTCGAGATGCCGGTGTCCTTAGACGCAAAGCGCCAATAAAAATTAAAATCCAACCAATAAGAAAACTAAATCCACCAATTGGCGTAAAATAAGATAATAACCTAACCTGTGTTAGCGCCATACAATAAAGGCTACCACTGAAAAGTAAAATGCCTAAACCAAAGAAAATACCTGCCCAATAAAGCCATAAAATGGTTTTGCGCATTAATATCGCCGCTAACCCTACAAGTAGTAAAGTATGTACGATTTGATAACGCATAGCTAACTGAATATATTCCCAATGCTGTGGCGATAAATGAGGGGCTAATTTATGGGTAGCGAATGCCCCAAAAGCCACATAAAAAAAACCACTGATTGCGGAAAACATAAGCAATGTACGACTATTCACTGTTTATTCCTTCCTGTTAGGAGCTAATTTACCTAAACAAATATTAAGAAGTTGCCAGTAATCCTAATTTTTCCTGTTCATTTGCCGCTTGAGATAAAATCCATTGACGGAAAGCAGCAATTTTTCCTAATTCAGCCTGACTGTCTTGGCAAACTAAATAAAAGGCATTTTTACTGACAAGCACATCTTGAAAAGGCCTAACTAATCGACCTGATTCAATTTCACTACGAGCCATAACATTATTAACTAATGCAACACCTTGTCCGTGTACTGCAGCCTGTATCACCATAGAGCTATGGCTAAAGATAGGCCCTTGTTGCACATTAATCTGGTTTTGGATCTCCAATTGACGAACATAAGCTTGCCAATCACGACGCGATGTATCATGTAACAGTGTATGATAAATCAGATCGGACGGGGTTTTTAGTGGTTTTTCACCTGTCAGCAAAGAAGGAGCACAAACCGGAATTAAATATTCAGCGTAAAGACGATCAGTACGCAATCCAGTCCAGTTCCCGCGGCCATAAAAAATAGCCACATCCACATCATCAGCAAGCTTATCTTCTTCGCGATCAACCGCCTGAATACGGACATCAATCCCCGGATAAGCCTGATTAAACCCTGATAACCTCGGTACTAACCACTGAATAGCAAAACTCGGCGACAAACTCACTGTTAAAGCCCCTTTTGCGCTTCGTGCAAGTAATTTTCTTGTCGCTTCATTAATTGAAGAGAAAATTTCTTTGATATCAAGATAATAACTTTGACCTTCTTCGGTCAGTAACAAAGAACGATTGCGTCTTCTAAATAATTTTAGTCCAAGAAATTCTTCTAATGTTTTAATTTGATGGCTAACCGCTGCTTGAGTCACGAATAATTCTTCAGCCGCTTTAGTAAAACTTAAATGACGTGCTGCCGAATCAAAAACTCTAAGGGCATTTAGTGGAGGTAAACGTTTAGACATATTCTGTTGTGAAACCCCTATTTTGGCTGTTGGTAAACCCTAACGTTAGTTATTAGTTTTTTTTATGCGAAGCATTATAATTTGTCCCTTGATGATTAGCCAGTAAATACCTATAGTACTCGCACTTCCTAAGCCGGAACGAAAAGTTGTGTAGTAGCAATACTGCAAAACTTTTGGCTTTGTGGTTGTGATGTTGTGTTTGCAAGTTGTCTGGAAATTCCAGACTTTGTAGCTGATGCTACTGTTTTTTTTCACTTCCTGTACATTTACCCTGTCTGTCCATAGTGATTTTATAATGCACCGCCAAGGCGGTGCTTTTTTTATATATAATTTTACTCTAACTTCGCAACGCTGACGGACTGCACATCCTATTTTTATGCTAAATGCGCACCTACTTAGCTATTATTATGCTAAAAAAGTGTAACATCTTTTTCCCATAGGCAATAACAGCGCTGAGTAGATAAACATCTATTCCATTTTCGATGCTATAAACAAGCTCACCTTTATCGTGTTACCATAAAAATCTATCGCAATTCACAGTAAACAAATTAGCAATTTCATTATAAATAAATATTATTAACCGTATAATCTCGCGGTTAGATTTTTACTTACTATAACGGCGTTTTCTAGACTGACTAACACAAGCTCATTATGAAACCATTTTCCCCTACTGTTTTTCGCCAACAATTTCCTGCTATTGAGGAAAATATTGTTTATCTTGATAGTGCGGCTACCGCGTTAAAACCTGTAGCTATGATTGAAGCTTCAGATGAATTTTATCGCCATAGCTCAGCGACGGTTCACCGTAGCCAATATCAACAAGCTAAAAAGATGACACAACACTTTGAGCAAGCACGTCAGCAAGTCGCTCAATTACTTAACCTCGCAGATAGCGATACTATTATTTGGACGCAAGGCACCACAGGCTCACTTAATCTTATTGCTCAAGGCTATTTCCGCCCACGATTACAAACCGGTGATGAAATTATCGTTAGTGAACAAGAGCATTACGCCAATCTTATTCCTTGGTTAATGTTAGCAGAGCAGACTGGGGCAAAAATTATTCGTTGGCCGATTGAAGATAACTTTTTACCTTCAATCGCCACACTGGCGACATTACTTACGGCAAGGACAAGAGTAGTGGCAATAAGCCAAATGTCGAATATCACCGGTGCACAAATCGCCTTAGATAAAGTTTCTCAATGTGTACATCAATATGATGACTGTTTACTCGTGGTTGATGGTGCACAAGGCATAGCTCATCATGCAACGGATATCAGCGCCCTTGATATCGATTTTTATGCTTTCTCTGCCCATAAATTATATGGCCCCAATGGCCTTGGCGTATGTTATGGAAAGCGCGAACTTTTAGAAGTGATGTCTGCATGGCAAGGGGGTGGGAAAATGTTAACCACGGCAAACTTTAACGGTTTTGTACCCGCGGCTATTCCTCATCGCTTTGAAGCAGGTACCCCTAACATAGCTGCTGTAATTGCTTTTTCAGCAACATTAGATTGGTTACAAACGCAAGATATGGCGCAAGCCAATCAATACGCCTTAACTCTGGCAGATAAAGCACAGGCGCGTCTTGAGCAACTGGAGGGTTTTATCAGCTACCGCGCGCCTCATTCACCGGTACTCGCTTTTAATTTTGAGGGTATTCATCACAGTGATTTAGCGGCATTAATCGCGGAACAAGGTATTGCTTTACGCACAGGGCAACACTGCGCACAGCCCTTAATCGATGCTTTAACCATTTCTGGCTGTTTACGCGCTTCTTTTATGCCATATAATCAACTTTCTGATATTGATAGGTTAGTTGATGCGGTTAAATTCGCACTGTCCTTATTAAAAGATGAAGATTAAATATGAGTAATAATACACAACACCCTTTTGGTCATGACATTACCTTAGATGGATTATTTCAAGACTTCCAGAAATCCAAATCATGGGAAGATAAATATCGTCAATTGATCCAACTTTCAAGAAAATTACCCGCATTACCTAATGAATTAAAAACAACAGAAAATGAAATCAAAGGGTGCGAAAATAGAGTATGGCTAGGTGTTGAGTTAAACAATGACGGCAAATACCATATTTATGGTGATAGTGATGGGCGAATTGTAAAAGGCTTACTGGCGGTTATTTTAACAACAGTTGAGAATAAGACGGCACAAGAAATAGCCAATATCGATATATTAGCTATTTTTGAACAATTAGGATTGGCTAATCAAATTAGCCAATCACGCACTGATGGTGTCAATGCCATTATTGCGCGATTAACGTCGCTGACACAGACATCTCAACCCTAACAAGTCAATGTGTACAGCTTGTTGTATGGTGGATCAATACGCTTAAATGCTCCAAAGTGCAACTAGGTGACTAGTGCGATTGAGCACCATCAACAACGCGACAACTTGAAGTATCACGAGTATTACTCTAAATAATTCAAGGTGTAGCTAGGCGACAAGTGAATGAGTCGCTAGGAGCAT
>NZ_BAABMO010000077.1:0-4809 GCF_054767435.1 Proteus sp. MB838 | reverse complement strand
CAAAGCGGCTTATAAAAATGCGAATGCAGTTTTATTACATGAATGCCAAATAGTCACAGGAATGGGTTGCTATCAATCGGCAATCTGTGAAGGTTCAGCACTATTAATTACTCAATGAATAGCTACCAAATAACATCTATAGGGCATATTATCAGCCCTTATAAAGAGAAATTTGCCGTTCCTCGCCAACCTGGATTAGTCCAGGATGGCGTAGGCCAGCTAATACTACACACACCTTATAATCATCCTGATGCAGTAAGAGGCTTAGAACAATTTAGCCATCTTTGGTTATTATTTATTTTTCATCAAACAGCGCAACAAGGTTGGCATCCATTAGTGCGCCCACCAAGATTAGGGGGGAATAGCAAACTCGGGGTTTTCGCCACTCGCTCAACTTTTCGCCCTAATGCTATCGGCATGTCATTAGTCGAGCTAAAAGATATCATTATTGAAAAGCAATCGGTGATCTTGCAACTAGGCAGTCTAGATCTTATTGATGGAACCCCCATTATTGATATCAAGCCGTACCTTCCCTATGCTGAATCTATTGCTGGTGCAACAGCAGGCTTTGCCCAATATGCTCCTCATGAAGAGATGGAGATTCTTTTTTCTGAAGATGCCACACAGCAGTTACAATATTACTCTCATCAATATCCTCATCTTATGCGATTTATCACTCAAGTATTGCAACAAGATCCGCGTCCTGCTTATAAAAAAAGCGAACAAAGTGATAGAGTATATGCCGTGCATTTACTGGATTTTAATATTCGTTGGCAAGTCAATGGGCAGCAAACACTTGTTCTTAGTATAGAACCGCGCTAACTTGCACTTACTAACATTGAAACTTCTTGTCTTTAAGCAAATCAGATTGAAAAAAATGCTTTGCCTCTTTTGGCAAACCTAAGTCACTGGTAGACTAAAGACTTTCTCTATTTATATTGATGTAGACTGGCCTGACAGTCAGCCTAAGTATTTTTGTTCTAATGGAACCTAATAATGCGTACTAGCCACTATTTGCTCTCTACTTTGAAAGAGACGCCTGCTGATGCCGAAATTGTCAGCCATCAACTCATGCTTCGCGCAGGTATGATCCGTAAACTCGCATCTGGCCTTTATGATTGGATGCCGACCGGTGTTCGTGTCCTGAGAAAAATTGAGAAAATTGTTCGTGAAGAGATGGACAACGCAGGCTCACTTGAAATTTCAATGCCGGTTGTTCAGCCTGCTGATCTATGGCAAGAAAGTGGCCGTTGGGAACAATATGGCCCAGAATTGTTGCGTTTTACAGATCGCGGTGAGCGTCCTTTTGTTTTAGGTCCAACCCATGAAGAAGTGGTGACCGATATTGTTCGTAATGAAATCACCTCTTACAAACAACTACCACTCAACCTTTACCAAATTCAAACTAAATTCCGTGATGAAGTACGCCCGCGCTTTGGTGTTATGCGTTCACGTGAGTTTATCATGAAAGATGCCTATTCATTCCATATCTCTCAAGAGTCTCTACAAGAGACTTACGACAGAATGTATCAAGCCTATAGCAATATCTTTACTCGTATTGGTTTAGACTTCCGTCCAGTATTAGCTGATACAGGCTCTATTGGTGGTAGTGCCTCTCATGAATTCCAAGTATTAGCAGATAGCGGAGAAGATGATATCGTATTCTCAACAGCATCTGACTATGCTGCTAATATTGAATTAGCAGAAGCGGTTATGCCAGCAACACCTCGTTCACCAGCAACAGAAGAGTTACGTTTAGTAGATACACCAAACGCAAAAACTATTGCTGAATTAGTTGAACAATTTAATCTGCCTATTGAAAAAACAGTTAAAACACTTATTGTTCATGCAACTGAAGAAAGTGGTCATAAATTAGTGGCTTTATTAGTCCGTGGTGATCATGAGCTCAATGAAATAAAAGCAGAAAAATGTAGCATTGTCGCTTCACCTTTAGTTTTCGCGACTGAAGAAGAGATCCGCCAAGCTGTTAATGCAGGTCCAGGCTCTCTTGGTCCAATTAACTTGCCATTACCAATCATTATCGATCGCGCTGTATCTGTTATGAGCGATTTTGGTGCTGGTGCAAATATTGATGGTAAACACTACTTTGGTATTAACTGGGAGCGTGATTTACCTCTTGCTGAAATGGCGGATATCCGTAATGTTGTCGAAGGTGATCCAAGCCCAGATGGTAAAGGTACTTTACTTATCAAACGTGGTATTGAAGTCGGTCATATCTTCCAACTAGGTAAGAAATATTCTGAAGCATTAAAAGCGACGGTACAAAACGAAGAAGGCCATAACCAAGTTGTGACTATGGGTTGTTATGGTATTGGTATTACTCGTATCGTTGCAGCGGCAATCGAACAAAATCACGATGCTCGTGGTATTATCTGGCCTGATGCTATCGCACCTTTCCAAGTTGCCATTTTACCAATGAACATGCATCGTTCTTATCGTGTAAAAGAAGTAGCAGAGAAACTCTATGCTGACTTACGTGCACAGGGTATTGATGTATTATTTGATGATCGCAAAGAGCGCCCAGGTGTGATGTTTGCAGATATGGAGCTGATTGGTGTACCACACACCATCGTGATTGGTGATCGTAATCTGGATAACGAACAAGTTGAGTATAAAGCACGCCGTAGTGATGATAAATCGCTGGTCAATGTGAATGATGTTGTTGCCTTTATTAAAGAGCAACTGGTTTAATCCATTTAATATTGTTTAGCCCTTATGGGCTAAACTGACCAAACTTAACGACTGCTGTTACCACTTTTGTTAACGTAAAAAAAACCGCTTTATTTAAAGCGGTTTTTTTATAATGAATTAACTTCTGCTATTACGACGGCTATTGCAAGAGCCATGACGATCAAAGCGTGGTTTATTATCGGTAACCACTAATGCACGATCATACTGTCCATCTTCCATTGAAGGACGAATACTATAGTAACCTCTGACCTCTAGATAGACAGGTGTTCCGCCATCAACGCCTGTAGCAAAATAGCCTTTTTCTAATACTAATCCATCAGCGGCATAGACACGTCCAGATTGGCAATCTTTAAAGGTTCCAGCGTCAGCAAAATAGGTAAATTCACCCGCTAACTGCTTAGGTTGAACCTTTGCTAAGGTATAATTAAGACCCGAATTAATTACATTACCATCGATATCCAACATAACTAATTTATCTTCACGAGGTAAATAGTAACTCTTCTCGCCATAACTATTAGTCAAGGTCAGTTTATCTTTACTTAATGACCAAGTACCTGACTCAAAAAAACTTCGATTGTCATCAGAAGTGCCTTGGTAACTTTGCTCCATTACATAAGAGCCATCTTGATTGACAAGAATAGTCGTGTCGATACCAGAACAATCGGCACAAGGTAGAATACTGTTATATGTTTGATCAACAATTTTACCATCGAGTGACAGGCCAATATTATTCTGGCAGCCTGACATAATAAATAACCCTGCAGCAATGGCTGCAAATAAAAGTTTTTTCCCCATCATCAACTCCCTAAGTTCTGGGTACTTTCTAATTTCTCGTTTTCAATGCTAGTTTAGCATTTTTTTAAGCAAAAAGGGTGAATAAAACCCCCTTTAAGATAATTACACTACGTTTTAGTATAAATTCTTAAATCTTGTCGCAGAATGCACTATTTCAGAAAATTATCACAATAACTATTGTGATCACTTCGAATAACAGCATAATGATTTTATTCTGAATTATTCACTGGCGGCAATACCGCCACGAACGAGTGGTGAGGGAATATGTCAACAAATACAGAATATCAACCAATTAATTGTGATGATTATGAATATTTGGAGTTAGCTTGCCAACGAGGCTTAACACTCCATATTGAATTACATAATGGTGAGCAAATTGATGGTGTCGCAGATGATCTCTTTTTAAGTAAAAAAGTTGAATATCTGAAAGTAAAAACATCTGAGGGTGCAAAAGATTTACGACTGGATATTATTGCCAGTTTTTCTCATCCCGAACTTGGCACTATCATAATCAAATCTGAATAACTATTTACATAAACAACCGCCGTAATTGGCGGTTGTTTACGACGCTTGCCACTCAATTGTTATACTTTGTTCTGTTGTTGCATTTCCCTCTAAAGTCACAAAAGTATTAACCGCTGCAATTAATGTATCGTTATAATAAATCAATGGGATACAAGTTCTTTGCCATGGGGCAATATTAAGCTCTTGCCAAATTTTCTTGCTTGATCTGGCCAAATCTCGCCCAACAATACGTAAAGATGAAGCCGTTAAGCCAAAACGAACCGTCACTTTTTCATCTGCTAACGGTGCTCTGCAGATTGTTTTACCGCTATCACGACTCACCGCTAATATCCCTAACTGATTAGGCAAAATTAAAGGTTGTGATAATGACCATTCGATAACCCTATCCGTTAGTTCTTCCATAACTGGCACAAGATAGAGGCGTTGTTGATAACGCCTAACTTCATCTTGGAAAAAACGTAACCGTGGCTCTGCATCTGCTTTAGCTAAAGCAACTTCTTGCCATAGCCGCGACAATTGAGATCTTGATGGCATGCTTTTATTACATTTAGCAAACCAACGACGCAACAATGCATTACGTTTTATTTCGCTACAGCGGGACAATAAATTGATATCTAAACTCTGATGCTCATCAATCAATTGCTGCAATTCTACATCGAGTAACTCATCTAAGAGCGCTTCTTGTTCACCACACAGTGCGGCACTACGAGTAACTGCTTGAGAAAAATGTGGCCAGCGCTGAGTCAATAGAGGCATAACATGTAAACGTAAGAAATT
>NZ_BAABMO010000076.1:0-4881 GCF_054767435.1 Proteus sp. MB838 | reverse complement strand
CGAAATCGAAAATCTCTACTACATGGCCTGTCATGATTTTTGAAATGATGCGTCCAAACCCATATGTTTCATTATTTAATTGAAAACAAAAAATATCTCCGGGTTTAACAAACCTCAGCATCGTTCGTGGTTTTTTATCCCATCCCCAAAATTTAAAATCACTCATTAGCATTTTCCTCCGACTTTTCCAGAGCTTTAGTCATACTGTCATAAGTTTCTCTAAAAGCATCGGCAAGCGTATCGTAAATAAGCTCTTTATTGATCAAGCTTTAGTAGCTTTAAATTATTTACTATATGATGCAATTCATCATATCTAAACTCTTCATAGAAGATATTTTTAGGATAATCTATTAAATCCTCCAATGAGTCACTAGTATCAACAAATTTCCATAAAATGGCACCAATTTCATCGGTTAATTTGTATGAATATATATTAAAATAATCTGACCAAGTTCCTAAATTAACATTAAAACTTTCGGCTAACTCATACTCTTCACCATTAAAGTCTAAGATATCTGCTTCTAATAGTTCATAAGTAGAACAATAATTATCAAGTAAATATCTTTGATTTAAGTGTTTTTTGTTTAAAATTTCATTGAGTCCACCGATTAAGTAGCCATCAAAAAAAATTGTATCGTTTAAGCTTCCAAAAAAATAAGCCATTAACCCAAAACTTTGCTCGCCCAATAAATTTCTCTTTATTTTCAAAAAAATATTCGACTGCAAGAGTATTTTTTGTTCCTATAAATTTTGTTTTCATTTGCACGGTTTTATACCTTCCATATTTTTTGCATACTTAGGCACATTTCTTGGATCTATAGCTCTAGGTTTGCTTTTAATATCAATACCATCTGTTGAGCCATTCCAGTGGAATGGTCCTGAGCCATCAGCAGCACTACTTTGGAATCTATGATGTCCGGGATTCTCATAAATTAAAGCCTGTGACACGCCCCACGGATCAATCCAGCCCAACGGATTCGGCGCATATTGATACAGATTTATCCCACCCAATAGCCCAATTGGGTCAGGCATGATAAAACGGCCTATCTGTGGGTCGTAGAATCTAAAGGTATTAAAATGTAATTCAGAAACAAGTGCCTGGACACCATGCTCAGGTTGATTTAATACGCAGATGGTCAATGAATTAAACGTTTTCAATATACGACGATTGATGATGCGACACGGATCAGAGCACTTAAAATTTATGAAAAGCACAATCAGGCTAATGCCATTGATTTTATTAATTATGTTGTAAATAAATTTCCCTTTAGAATCAAAACGATTAGAACGGATAATGGCCACGAATTCCAATCAAAATTTAATTAGCATATTCATGATCTCGGGATGGAGCATGTTTATATCAAGCCAGCTACCCCCAGATTGAATGGGAAGGTAGAGCGTTATCATTTAACAGATAAACAAGAGTTTTATTAATTAATCGATTATAAGGATGATGTCGATTTACATGAAAAATTAGCTGAATGGGAGGCTTTTTATAATTGTCATCGCCCCCACTCAGCTTATGCTGGTAAAACACCGTATGAAGTGTTAAAAAATAAGCTTGGTCTTTAAGACTAAACGTCAGCCAAGGTTCTGAGTGACATACTTTATAAGCGTATTTTTTCGAGAGTATTTACAAAAAGACTATGTATGTCCGAACAAAATTGAGAGTTTTCAATGAAGTCAGGTAAAACTAAAACATAATAGAAAATATCATCTAACTGTAAATTTATATCATACGGTTCAAAATTTGATTCAGATTCAAATTCAAACAATTTAGCTATTCCATGTAAATTAACTATTTTAGCTTCTATGCAAAAACATCCTTTATTGTCAAGATCGAGATTATAGCCGGTATCTTCATGATGAAGTAACATGTTTTTATCTTTATAAAAAAATAAAGACTCTTCGTCGTTGTATGAATTATATTCGTACAGATAATTTATTTTAAGGATTTCATTTTTAAAAAAAGAAAAAACACTTTCCGTTGGTTTGTTCGTATAAAATCCATATAATTCGCCTGTCCATTCAGACATAAAATTCTCCTATATGTAAAGTCTGACCTCCGACTACAATTAGAAAAAACTAATTATCAACCGAAGTTCAGACGCTTACACTTAAAATTATTCACTATATGACGTAATTCATCATATCTAAACTCTTCATAGAAGATTTAGAGCTTTTAATTATTAGCCCACTATAAACTAGTTATTTCTTCTATAGAATAAAAAGTACCATGCAAATGCTGATTATAATGCTCTACTCTATCAGCTAATATTATTCGATTATTATTGGTAATCCTTTTTCTAACTAATTTTGCAGCATTATACAGTTCTATTCTTAGTTTAATTAAATTAGATCTATCAGGTGAATCTTCAGAAAGATAACTTCCAATAGTTCTTAATAAACAACATATTGTATCAGACTCTTGTCGTGTCAAATATTGTTTACGTCGTAACTTTAGGTATGCATAGCAATATACCTTACTAAAGGTGTTCTTCTGATGTAGTGTTTTATTTATAGCCAATGCCATGATTAGTTTATCAGCTAAATAGCGATGTTTTAAGTAAGATCTAGCATTCTTCCATTCATTTAACCCTCTATCTATGGATAACTCAGTTTGCCGTAAATATGAATACAAGGCTAATAAAAGTTTATTATCATAGTAAATATTCATTATCGACAACCTTTTTCCGTTAAACGAGACCACCAAGATTGTTTTTTAAACACAGTATTCTTATTATGTAGAGATAATGGCTGTTCAGTTGGTATGACCCCTGTTTTTCTTGGCCCAACGTTAGTTTCAACTATCATTTCCTTCGGAACCTCAAACTCAACATATGAACCACTTTTCCAAGATCCTATGTCTGCACCTGCCGTTTTGGGATCTCCAAACGGAGCAATCTCGATATGCACTCCTATTGGTGTTCCTCTTGCAGGGTTGATTGACTGTGTGTTTTTTATCCCTTCTAGGCCTTCAACTGAGGTATGGTGCCTTACTCTAACCATTTCCTGAGATGACAACCCCCACGGATCAATCCATCCCAACGGATTCGGCGCATACTGATATAGATTTATCCCACCCAATAACCCAATTGGGTCAGGCATAATAAAACGGCCTATCTGTGGGTCGTAGAATCGGAAGGTATTAAAATGCAATCCTGAATACTCGTATCATCCTGATACTCGCCCTACGGGCCAGCGCAAGCGCTGTTCAAATTTGTTCCCGACAAATTTGTCATTGTCAAAATATTGTCCGGCATAGCGTAGATTTTGCTCAAAGGACGCCATCACACGTTCAGGACTTGAATAAAAACTCAGAGGGCTACTGCGAACAAAGCCAAAGCGTCCATATTTCCCAGACCATAGCGTATTGCCTTGTGCATTGGTGACTTCAAGTGGGGCGCTATTAATATCACAGTGGTGCCAGTAATAATGAAAACCACTGGATTGTTTCACGATAACGGCAAGAGGGGTATAACTGCCGTGCTCTTCGTAGCAATAAGTTTGGTGTTTACCGGTATTGAGATCCTGCTCTTGCAGTAACCGTAGCCCTAGCTAGTTTCGGCATCAGGTGCACATTAATGTTGTTTTGCGGATTTATGCAGGATAGTTTATTCTTATTTTTAAAGAACGTGTCACGTAACCTAATTTTTTTTTACCTATTATTTTCTTAATAAAAATACTACTTTGAATTATAAAGCAGACTATTCATTAACATTGAAAAATTCAATATTCAATCCCTCATCATTACATAAATCGACAAATTGTTGAGAGAGAATCATTTGCTCACAAAAAACGCTATCTCTCGCTATAAAGAAATCTTTATCACATTTATAGGTGGGAATATCGATCAATTTAGTACCATCAATAAGTTCCCTGAATGTTGTTTTCTCCTCGTCAATAATCGGAAGGTAATTATTCACCTTACATAAAAACATCGTTTCATGCGTATTTTCCACAGTACACTTATAGAATGACATTTCAGATGCAATTCTAAGTTCAAATATAGATACCGCTTTTTGCGAAAAAACAGGAACTCCGATATTAGAAGGAAAATAATCTGGTGCTCTTAGTTTATCTCTTCGCATAGTACTTTGTATTTTACCTTTTGGTTGTGAATATAAGAGAAACTTACCATTCCCTTCATTCCAAATGAAAAAACTTGATAATCTTGACTTTGGATCTGAGAAGTCAATAACTCCATTGCCTAATGAGAAACTACTAATTGTATAGATGTTCATACCCTTATCCTCGTAATCAAGCACATGTAAGTTTTCCTGTTTTAAATCCTTTACGAGCCTCATGTTGTAGGTTCAATATTTCATTTTGTATTCGGCGATAATCCCATTTTTCTTTAATTGCAACTCTTTCTAAAGCATCTAGTTTTGATTTCATCATTTCATTATATATTGCATGCTCTTTTGTCCAACCACGATGAAGTCCCAAATCCTGATTAGGATCTATTCCTTTTGCTACAGGAAGTCGCATCATGTTTGTTGCACCATTAATATTCATTCCTGATTGCACAAAAATAGGATGATTTCTGAGTGAATAAGGAATTAAATGCTGACGTTGGTAACCTTGGGTTGTATCCATCCACGAAGGGAAGCGATCTAGACCTAGCGGATCCACCCATACCAACGGATTAGGCGCATATTGATACAGATTAATCCCACCCAATAATCCAATCGGATCAGGCATGATAAAACGGCCTATTTGTGGGTCGTAGAACCTAAAGGTATTAAAATGTAATCCTGAATACTCGTATCATCCTGATACTCGCCCTGCGGGCCAGCGCAAGCGCTGTTCAAATTTGTTCCCGACAAATTTGTCATTGTCAAAATATTGTCCGGCATAGCGTAGATTTTGCTCAAAGGA
>NZ_BAABMO010000075.1:0-5121 GCF_054767435.1 Proteus sp. MB838 | reverse complement strand
GAGGTAACTTGAACACGAGCAAACATGCCCGCTTTTAATTTGTTATCGGTATTCGGTAAAATGGCTTGTACTTGCACAGTGCGAGAAGGGCTAATAAGAGGGTCTATGGCATTAAGTGAGCCGGTAAATGTTTGATTAGGATAAGCATCAACTGCAATATTAATAGGTTGATGAGTTGAAAGCTGTGGCGCCACTTGCTCATCGAGTGAAAAGTTAAGTTTTAAGTGGCTTGCATCCACTAATGAGGCAACACGTTCCCCAGCATTTAGATACTGTCCTTCATGCACGAGTTTTATGCCGACAATACCATCAAAGGGAGCTTTAATGGTTTTTTGTGCAATGCGCGCTTTCACTTCACGGATAGAGGCTACAATCATATCGCGCTCTGATAACGTACTATCTAATTGTGCTGCTGCAGCCACATTTTTACTATAAAGTTGGCGAGTTCTTGAATAAAGTTTTTCTGCATTAGTTAGTTGTGCTTGTAGGCGTAATAATTCCGCTTGCTCTGGCTCATCATTTAATTTTACTAAGATTTGTCCCGCGGTGACGGTTTGTCCTGATGCAAAGTGAATCGTGGCGATGCGCCCATTTGTTTCTGCCGCTAAATAGACTTGTCTAGCAGCTTCCAATTCTCCAACACCATGCATGGTATTGGGTAATTCAGCGGATTGCGCGGTTGCTAATGCCACTTTTGTTGGTGGATAAGCAAATGGCTGTGTTTCATCTTCATCAGATCCCATTGTTGCATAAACCATTGCCCCTGCACTTAATAAAAATAGTGAGGCACATAAAGTTAACGTCAATTTCTTATTCATTTTACCGCCGATCCCATAGTGAAGTTTTTATCTATTTTTAGGGTGTTATGAGTTGAATTTTTTCCATAATGCTCTGAAGTGGCTAGCCATTGCGGTTGCCATTAGTCCTCCAATCACAGAGGTATGCTCTATCGCAAAATACATGGATAACATCGCTTTATCGCCCGTCATATTCCAAAACGTATGTACAATCACAATGGTTAAAAATAAGAAAGTGGCTAATGCGCCAGCACCTAACCATAGATAACGATCAAAAAGAACTAAAATCGATCCAGCGAATAAAACAATGGCGCTGGCGAGATTAAAAAACCAATCAGGGTTTAACCCTGCTGCA
Organism: Proteus sp. MB838; assembly: GCF_054767435.1. Classification (NCBI taxonomy): domain Bacteria; kingdom Pseudomonadati; phylum Pseudomonadota; class Gammaproteobacteria; order Enterobacterales; family Morganellaceae; genus Proteus; species Proteus sp. MB838. The sequence goes on along the minus strand of NZ_BAABMO010000075.1, from coordinate 3,969 downwards.
CGCATCTCTGCCAAACTATTCTCATAATCAAATACCTTGGCAAAACCCGATGATAAAAATAACAATAGAATTAGCACTCTTGCGACAATCCATAATGTTTGGCTTTCAAGAATACGTGCAATTGAGTTAGGCATGTATCAGTCCTCAATAAACTTAAAAATAAAAATCAGGCAATTGGCTGACTTGACTTTGTATTGGGACAGGACTATAAAACCTCAAGTTAACTTGAGGTCAAGTGAAAAATAAAAAAGGTAGCAAATGAGTAAAGAGAAAATAGATTTTAATCGAGCGCTCACGGTTGGCGAAGTGGCAAAACGCAGTGGTGTACCCATCTCTACACTGCATTTTTATGAAGAAAAAGGATTGATAAAAAGTTCTCGGAGCCCTGGAAATCAGCGCCGTTACCCGTCAGTGGTACTCCGTTATGTGGCAATTATTAAAGCAGCGCAGAGTACAGGTATTCCATTAAAAGAAATTCAGGAAATATTAGGGAAATATCCACCAAATAGTAAATTAACTGCAGAACAATGGCATGAAATATCAACGGATTGGAAAATACGGCTCGATGAGCGTATTCGGCGTCTTAAGCGATTACGTAATGGACTTGATCACTGTATTGGCTGTGGATGCCTATCATTAAATGATTGCCCATTACGTAACCCTGATGATATTTTAGGAGAAAAAGGGCCTGGTGCTCAAATGTTATGATCACAATGAAAATGTCACCCTATCAGGCTTAAAAAAACCTTCGAATTCATCATTGTTATCGATCATACCTAATAATTCTTGGGTGACTTGATGGTAAAAACCTTGATAAGAGAGCCGTGAAATTAGTGCTTGATTAATTAAGTTTTTATTTTCATGATGCTCTAATTCACTTTGTTGGTGTGCATAAACTAATAAGGCTATTTGTCGCTTCTCTTTTAACGTTTGATTACCTCCATCTTTGACATCAAATTGGTCTAATAAAGTAAGAATATCATTAGCATGGCTAAGATCCGCCTTGCTTAAATCTTGATAAAAAGTCAGTTTCAAATTTTCGATAATAGGATCTGATCCTTTTCTCGAAATATTGTTAGCACTAGATAAAGTCGAAGGAGAGTTATATACCTGCTGTGCGCGGAAAGGATCAATTTTCATTGTTATCCTCGTTTAAAATTGGCTTTCTTGAAGAAAGATCGTCTGAGGGGGTAAATGTATTGATAAAGTTTAATAGCAGTTGTTTGATGTTTTGCTCAAAAATCGGTTGATAAGTTTCAGAAAAAGGCCGATGAAATTGTGCTCTTAGATCGTTGAGAAATATGGCAGGATCAAAAAAAGTAATTTGATCACCGGTATGAATAGCAATGGTCTTGTTGTTATGGCAGTTTAACTTAATATTGCTATTGTCGAGTTCACTCTCAAAATAGCGCTGTAGTGTTGTGGGAATATCGAGTGTTACTTTTTGCTCAAGAGGAACAGATGACATCAGATATTGAGTGAGTTTAACTTGTATTTCAGGTGAATCTAAGAATTCCCCGATCGTTGCGACGAGTTGTTCTCGTTGCTGAAATTCATATTGTACAAATTTTTCTTGATATTCAATTGAGAATCTTATTATATCAGCTAATAAAACCTGTAATCCTTTAGCATAAGCTTCGTTAGCTATCTTATTACGAAGTTTATCTAGTTTATGATTAAAGTGATGCAGCATTTTTTTTGCTGCCTGCTTGGTCGCTAATGTTGTTTTATGAATATTATCGAGCTGTCGTATATAGTGAGCTCGTATTAATACACCTTCGCAGGTATATTTTAAAAGGTTGTCAGGTAACAAGCGTAGCATAATTTAATACCAGTAAAAAAAGTGTAGGAGATAAAACAAGTGATTTAGGAAATGCAATATTAATTGATAAAGATTTTGGTGAAAAAAGTAATTTAAAACGTTGAGCTAGTGCGTTCGATATTAGCTTAATAAAATTAAATAGTAATTGATAGCCAATATCTATGGGGGAAATATCTTTTAGTGACAGTAATATTTTGCTATCGATAGTCCTATTTAACATAGGATAGAGAGCTAAAAATGCTTTTAATGAAGGTTCTAAATGATAATAATTTTGTGCTAATAGTGTATGACGAGAATAAAAATAACCTAAAAATAAAGCACAACGAGGAAGAGTGTGCCAATGAGTAAATATTTTTTCTACGGTAGTATCAATCTCACAATCAATATGCAGTATAAGTTGATATTGCCCAATTAAATGACGATTAGCTATTTTTTGCCATAGAGTATTTTCTTCTGGCGATGCTAATACATCGTAGTCTGAATGGATATAACTTAACGGTTCATGCATTACATTAGAGATCAATTTAAATTGTTCAGCAGTCAGATTACTCATTCTCGCTTACCATTTTATTGACTTGTTTACGACGATAAATAATCAATATGACCATAATTATTATAATTAAACTAATTACTGATAACCCTATGAGTAACCAAGAGTTACTCAATGATGTCGTATTATCTTGGTGAAGTTGATTATTTAATATCGTAAATTTATTGATATTCCGTGGATATAATAAAACAGTAATATTACTCTCATCCATATCATTAAAAGCATTATGGACAAAAGCACGAACATCGTCACTTAGCTGATCACTATCTATCATGCCATCTTCATAGAAAACTAAAGCAGAAGCATGAGGTGTTGGCGTTATACGATCATTTGATGATAGTGGATAACTGACATGTACTCTCGCATCGATAAGATGATCAATGGTTAATAATGATTGTTCTAACCGTTGCTCAATGGCTGAAATTAAACGTGCTTTTTCAGCTTGAGGCGATGAAACTAATGCATCTGATGGAAATAATTGTGTAATTTCAATACGAGAAATTGTTGGTAATTGATATTCTTCTAATATTTGAATAGCAATCCCTATATTTTCCTTTTTAACTGAGATCTCAAATAATCCTTTTCCTAACGCAGTACGAGTACTTGTTATTTGGTGTTTCTGTAACACCGCTTGAATTTCAGTTGCTTGCCTTTGACTTAAATTAGTGAGCAGTGATTGATCCTTACAACCGTTTAATAAAGGAAGTAAGCAACATAAAAATAGTAATAACAAATACCGTCTATTCATTACTATTGAGCCTTAAGTAGTGTTTCCACAATATTGAGAGATTTTCTTGCTAACGTACTCGCTAAGCTCATCGTAATTGAATAATCGCTAAGTTCTATTTGTAAATTCGTATAACTTTGGGCATCACCTAATTGGCTTAATGTTGTTAACTTTTCTTGTATCTTTTTTTCATATTGCATACTACTAATAATGCCATTTACCATGATAGTCGATAAACTATCATCACTTGTATCTTGTAGCTCTTTGGTTAAGTTAACCGGAATAATAGTTGCAATAGCCATACATAATCTCCGTAAAACTCATGTTAACGCATATTACCAATAATGCTCATTGCTAAATCTTTAACAACTTTGATTGATGTAGATTGAGCATTACGTGTAATATTATATTCGGCAAGTTTGGCTTGATATTCGGCTAATGCCGCGGCATTAGATGTATCAGCTTTTAATGCTTCTAAAGCTTTTGATAAATTATTACTTTGGGTTCTTACAGGTTTATGAAAATATTGGTCAACTTTGTTAATTGAACTTACATCTGTTTGAACAAGACTCGCAGCCATAAATTACTCCTTTGTGCTTAAATTTGTTATGTTACTCATCATAGCTTGATTATCCTTGAGGAAAATAACGATGCTGATTATCAAGAAAAATATATCCATTATCTTCTTGTAGCATTGCTTTATTTTTCAAGTTGATATTAACTTTATTTTCACGATAAAAAATAAATTTTCTTCCAAAAAAAGCTGCCTGTTTTTTTATATAAGCATTAAATTTTTCTTTGTCATTTACGCTTAGCTTATCATCAAAGATAAAAATTAAGCCGTTATTTTTTTCTTCAATAGTATATCCT
>NZ_BAABMO010000074.1:0-5334 GCF_054767435.1 Proteus sp. MB838 | reverse complement strand
ATGCAACTCCCGTTCACCAAAACGGGTCAATGCCAGTGTATTATCAGTATCATTCCATTGATGAACAATCTCTTGTCCATTAATACGTTCACTGCATAAACGACCTTGGTCGTCATACTCAAATTCAACCACCGAGTCAGGATTAGTCGCTTTTATCAATTGTTGACGTGCGTTATAGCTATATTGAGTCGTGGATAAGCAGCGGCTTTCTTGCTCATCTTCAAACCATTCGCTTTGTTCAACCACTAAGCCACTTTCATTATAGCGCCAACGCAGTTCATGGTTATCCGGATAGCGAGTGGCAATGCGACGTCCTAGTCGGTCATAGCGATAACAAATCTCACGCCCCGTAAAATCAACTTCACGAATGATTTGTCCCGCTTTATCCCGTTCGTAAAGATAAACCTCCCCGTTCGCATTCACTACTTTTTTAAGTCGTGTCAGTGAATCATATTCAAAGCGAATTTCACTGCCGTCAGGGCGTATCATTGCCAGTAAGACATCAAAAGGCCCATAACGATAACGGGTGGTTTTTCCTTCACCATCCGTCACCGCGATAACTCGGCGCTCACTGTCATAGTCTATCTGTTGCTCGACCCCATCGGGTAATAAAATCTTGCTGAGACTGCCGTTGGTACTGGCATGCTCAGTGCTGTATTGATAGCGTGTGGTGTGATTTAACGCATCAGTGTAGTGCAGTAAACGCCCCAATTCATCACTATGATATTCTGTGCTGTGTTGATAAGGATTGGTGGTTTTAATCAGTTGATGTGCAGGGTTATAGTGGTATTGCCATTGCGCACCATTGGGCGTAATGGCTTTGAGCAATTCACCATGTTGGCTATATTCATAGACCTGCTGACGCCCTTGCGGATCTGTCACTATGGTTAAATTGCCATTGTCATCATAGCTTAGCTGCCATTCATCGCCAAAGGCCGATGTGAAATGGGTAAGTTGACCATAGTCATTATAATCATAGTAAATCGCTTTACCATCAGGTAAATAGATATAGGCAAGCAGTCCATTATAGTGATAACCATACTCTGTGCGCTCACCAATCTCATTGATTTCTGCTATCTTTTTCCGCTGTTCCCATTCCGTATACGTTTCACACCATAATGGATCGATAGTGCGAGTCACCAGATTATCATCGTTATAATAATAACGTGAAAATCCACCCTCACCGTCAATGTAGGTTGTCATGCGCTGATAATCATCATAGATAAAGCGATCATTCCAAAAACCAGACGGTGAACGTGTGGCGACAACACGTCCTTGTTCATCATAATCAATCATCACTTCTGTACTGTCAGTATCCCCCCAAGCGACCATGAGTCCCTCAGGAGAATAACGATGCCATAAGTGGTTTTGTTGATAGGCATGACATTGACTAAGATAACCATGAGTATCGTATTCGCAACGTACAAAATCTCGAGGAGATGAGGTTGTGCTTTCAGAGCAAATGCGAACTAATTTATCCTGTTGATATTCGAGTATTAACGCTATGCCATCATGACGCTTCACACTGACAAGCTGGCTTTGCTCGTTATATATAAAATCAATACGATGCTGATTTAAATCAGTGATTGCACTTAATCGACGATATTTTCCTTGTCTGTGATTAAAATGTAGAAACTGTTGTTGCGTACTATCAAAAAGGGTTAAATCACCATCACGTTGTCCGGTGAGTAAAAAATGGGGAGCATGGGCATTTCTTGCACGGATCTCCTCTGTGGGAGTTATAAATGTAAAATTAGCACCATCACTGTCTTGATAGATGATGTTTCCGTCAAGTATATGTAAACAGCGTGACCATTCGTCTGCCCACTTCGGTCCAAAAAGTCCCTTTGCATTTGATGTGGATTTATATGTACGATGTAGAGATAACGGCAACAAGCCCGGTATCTGAATAATTGGCCACTGTTGGATAAAATCACCAGTAGCCACATTAACAGGCTCACCTTTACAGGTTGCACTAGAAGTACTGTTTCCATCGGACTCTTTGCTGCTGGATGTCGATTTATTCTCCGTTTGGCTATTATTAGCTTTATTAGGTGGCGTTTCTGTAGATACGCTTTCCGTTTTTCCTTCAATTTTAATGCCATTATCTGATGAGGTTATTTTCGGTGTTTCTGGGCTTTGGATCACCTCAGTACCTTTAGCGGCATTACTTCCTTTCTCTGTGGCGGAGATTTCTGCCCCTTTGATTGCCTCACTTCCTTTGGATATATTACTGGTCTCTGTCGCTTTTATTACGTCAGTAGCTTTATTTACCGCAGAAGTGCCTTCAGATATTTCAGTTATTTTAGTTCCTTCTGCTACTTTATTAATAGCATTAGCACCTTCAGCGACTTTCCCCACTTTTAAAAAAGCAGCGGCAATAGTCGCTATTTCAAGCCCACCTCTTGTTACTATTTCGACTTTATCGCTATCACTTTTTTTCCATTTATTCTCTAATTTTTCTTTTTCTTCATCGATAAGTTTACCTAATGCACGATATTTGGCTTTAGCGTCTTCCTTAACACCTTCAATACAGTTATTCCCCAACCTCCAGTTTTCTGCTTCGATAAGTCCCTCGATGGTTTTTTTGCTCGCATTTAGAGCCACGTTTTGAACTAGATCGGTTGGATTTATGTAATAATAAGCTTCCACAGCTGACTTTGTTGTACTTTCAACAAAACCAAGACCACCACGAGTCAGGCCAGTTATTCCATCCATTGAAGTATTATATAAACTGTTCCACCATGAATAATCTGTATTAATGTGTTCAATTCGAATATTATCAATGTATTCAGTTAATTGTTTGTCAATATCATTTAGAGAATCATCTCTTTTTTTATCCGCTTGCTGTTTTTGTTGACGGAGTCGCCCAATAAAACTTTCTTGTTCTTCTCGTTGCATCTCTTGCAGTGATTCTAACAATTCTGATGTCACGGGCGGATTGTTACAGGGGATTTTATTGCTCTCAATCGGCTCAGCAGGAGGTGCAACATTAGTAATTAAAGTCCCTAATGTATTGTTATTGTTCATTGCGACTAATGAACCATCTTGTGCAGCAGGTTGACCTTCAATACGGACCGATGGGCTCCCTGTAATAATTTGACAATCTCCACCGCCTAATGAGGTTCCAGATAATACACCGGCCCCCGTGTTACTTTGCGTTCCTTTGATTATTGAACCAACATTCAAAGTACAATATCCACGTGCTTTAACACTCAAGGCATATTGCTTTTGTGCATCTAAGCTTTGAAAACTATCAAAAGGAATAGCAGAACACCCTACCTGACAAACATCAGGGGTGGTTGCAACAACTTTGAATTGGTTTTCACCGTCACCAACATGTTTATCAGCCATTACAACAAGCTCCTTTTGTTTCTGCTGGAACCCAAACGCCTATTAATGCTTCCACAATCGGATATTTTGCGGGGATAACAAGTCGTTTCACGACAGAGATAAGACGACGATCTAAGTCAATAGTCAGTGTGTCTAAATCTGGTTTCAAAGAGAAAAGCTCACCTTCGATGTCTTGTAATATGATTTTCACACGATAGTCAGGTAATGCTGTAACGACCCGCGATGATTCAGGTAATAAACCTTCCAATAATATAGGTTCATTGCCCAATAAATATCCAGGATAGCGTAAAGACGGGTGCGCACTATTGAAAAAACGTTCATCAAAATCATCTGGATAAAACGGGAATTGGTTTTCTTGCCACTCTTTTCCATATGTTCCAGCGTATTCAACACGCCCTGCCCACCAACGGGAGATAGGCCCCATACCTTCACTAATTTGTCGAGTATCAATAGACAACGTATCAAGCGGTCTTTTACGAATATCTTCCATAATCTGAGGGGCTGGATAACGTTTTTGTTTATCAAGTGCCTCTACATCGGGATAAAACCCCATTCCAATGGGATTTTCTATTACTTGTTGCTGTTCTTGCTGAGGGGACTGCCATGTTCCTCCATAAGCCAACTCATGGCGTAAAGAAACCCCATCAACAGGTATTGGTTCACTCAAGCTCCATTGATCCTCTTGGTATTCCCAATAGTGAGGGCCAAACAAAGACCACGTTTTGCTAAAGTTTTCAATGCGAATACCTGCTCGCCATTGTGCCGTAGGCTGATTGCCTTTAGGGCGCGCAACCCCCAGTATATGGATATTAGTGCAAGGACGCGTCCACACTAAATCCGTTTCTTCGATTAAACTACTGGTTTCCGGTGCATGATAGTAACGATCTGCCATGTTTAAAGGGTATTGCTGTTCATTTAAATCCGAGTAATGCCCGCCAGTCTTGAGCCGAAAAGTTTGGCGCAATGCGATCACATTAAACAGCTCATCCTTTTTTCCTACTTTTTGGTATAAAAGATAAGGAAATGGGGTTGTGTTACTCACTTTCATATCACTATTCCCTTAGTTTAAATCGATATCTTTACCCGTAATTTTCACAGGACCTGTAGCTTCGAACTTAAATTCCTGACCATTAATCGTGACATGCCCACCATTATCCATTCGTAGCACACTTGCTCCACAACGTAATTCAATGACTTCACCGACATTGATAGATAATGTTTTGCCTACAGTAATTTTTTTATGTTGGCCTACCGTTTCGCTGTTATCTTTATCTATCGTTTCTGTGCGAGCGCCTTTCACCTGCATCTGTTGATTGTTTTCGATCACTTCAACATGATCGTGTAAAACATGGGTAGTGCGATCATGAAGAACACGGGTATTCATATCCTTCTGCGCATGAAGAAACACCTCTTGCTTACCGCCGGCATCTTCAAAACGCAATTCATTAAAACCTTCCCCTTTGTGGGTTTGGCTACGGAAAGTGGTTTGTGTCTTATTCTCTGGGAACTTAATCGGTGGTGCGTTACGACCATCATAGGTACAACCGGTAATCATCGGTCTGTCGATATCCCCATTCAGGTAGCTGACCAGCACTTGCGTGCCAATGCGCGGTACCGCAGAAAAACCATAACCATTTCCACTCCAGCCCATGGCAACCCGTACCCAGCAGGAGGCACTGTGATCGACACTTCCCCGACGATCCCAATGAAAATGCACTTTCACGGCGCCATATTCATTGACGTAGATTTCTTCCCCCGGCGGTCCCACCACCGTCGCCACTTCATCGCCGTCGGCCGTCGGTTTATAACGATAAGGGGGACGCCACTCTTGCGTGCCCGGAATAAAGGAGACGCTATTCGACAGTTGTGTGCCTTCGCCCCCGCTATTGTCCGCCAGTGGCTGTACACCATGATGGCTGACGCTGATCACTTGCCAGCGATCATTCATCGGCTGATGGGGATGCTGAGATAAGGTGAAGA
>NZ_BAABMO010000073.1:0-5486 GCF_054767435.1 Proteus sp. MB838 | reverse complement strand
CATCTCTCTAGCTGCACTAATACCTTGATTTTGCATATTACCTTGTATACGCTGAGCTGCATTATATAAAGATCTTGCCTCTCTATTTACTGTCCTAGTTCCTGCGTCAGCTGTTATAGGCGTTGTTCCTGTTCCTCCAGTAATGCCAGTGATAGCATTTAATTGAGATATAGGTGCATTTGCTATTAAAGATAAATCCTCATTCATGCGTGTAGTTGATGCATTATTTGCTGTAGACGACACACTTGATAAAGCATTGACAGGAATGGTGACTACATTACCGTTAGCGTCGAACCCCTTGTAATACTTAGAATCTCCTGCGCCTTGAGCTTTAGGGTCAATCATTACAGTTTGCCCATTGGATAGCTGAGCCTGTTGTAATTCACTCTCTCCCCTGCCTTTTAACGCTAAAAACTGCTTACGTTGCTCAGGGGTAAGCGATACCATGTACTCGTACTCTTGCACAGATGCAGGCTTGCTTCCTGTTGAGTTAGCAGATCTAATAGAGTTTTGAGCGGAGATATTTTGTCCTCTAATTTGTATTTGATGACCTTCTCTCGTTAACGCTTCACTGGCTTGATTACTACGGACTGTCTCGGAAAGTTTATCTCTATCAATAGAACGACCTTCGATTTTATCCTGAACATCAAAATACTTATCAGGGCCTAATGCCGACATGCCGATATGGTCAGCTAACTCTATAGCCCCTTTGGGGTTTTCATTTGCCATAGCCAGAGCCTGCTGAGGATCAATACCTAATCGTCGTAACTCATCAGCATTTTTACGGATGTAATCAGTAGCATTACCACTATTAATAGCCATCCGGTAGCCAGATGCTATGTTTCCTAAAGATTCCCTGACGTCCTCTGATATTCCCTGCATACCTGAGGTTATTTTCTCAGCCTGATCTGGATATGTAGCCATCAGCTGCCTCATAGCGTCTCTATCTCCAGATGCGTACGCCTTACCCCACAAAGATTGGAATTCCTTATCTCTCTCCTGAGCTTGCTGTTGCTTGTACATTTCACCAAGCCCACCAAGCCCTTGAGCTAACTGCAACCCGATATTATTAGCTCCAGACCGTTGTAGGTCATTATTTTCTCGGATCATAGCAAGAGTTGCGTTTGCGTCACTTGCTTTGGGGGCATTAGTATTATTTAAACCAATACCGCCAAGAAATCCCCCTGATCCCTGCTGGTTCCATGTAGCCATATCATCACCTTAAAATAATGAACCAAGAACACCAAGACCACCACCTATTGCAGCGCCCCATGGACCACCAATAGCCATGCCGGCAGTAGCACCACCTAATCCACCCATAATTCCTTGTTGCATAGATGAAGGACGGTTAGCCATGGCCGCTTGAGCAGCTGCATTCTGTTGTAGTAACTGCCCTGTATTATTGGCGTAACTCTGACCTACGTTTGCCTGCCCTTGCAATGCGCCTAGACCAATATTCGCCAGATTCTGATAGTTGTTCATTTGGTCAGCCAACCAACCTTGACCAAGCATAGGAGCGATAGATGCAAGTTGATTGCTTGTTGCTGTTGAGCCTAACCCACCGGTAGCTTCTGCACTGGATAATTGCTGGTATCTGGCTTGGTTTGCTAAATCATTAAACTGTTGAGAATTGTAGTATTGGTTTAGTGCGTTTCCTTGCCCTTCTAATGTTGACAGGTTTTGCATTTGTCCAATGTACTGTTGCGCCATAGGTGTAAGAGGCGCCAAGTTATTCATGGTTGTCTGCCATATTTCACGCTGTAACGCTGTGGCTTCACGAGTCGCATCAGCTTGAGCGCCCGCACCACCATCACCGCCCCCTTTCATATATCCACTCATCGGTAGTGTTTTATTTTCAATCCATCTGATTATTGACATTGCAATAAATCCTCATATTGAGAGCGTTTTAATTGATACATCGTTATACCAACAGGCTTGCCGTTACTGATATACGCATCATCTAAATGACCGACACGAGTAGCACCAAGCATTTTCACAATAACGCGACCATATTTTGTGGTATCAGGAACCATAGTTACTGAGTTAGTGAATTGACTATTTTCCAGCAACCACTTGCAGAATAATTTGTGTGCATCAAAGGCGTACTTACCACGGAATCCAGCATCAAATATGGCGTGACACTCAACAACTGTATGCCAAAAATTACGCACCTCGAAAACACCAACCAATAGAACTCCCTCATAAATACCTAAGTAAAGCGCATCGGGTTTAATGAAATACTGATCGTTGCTATCAACGATATTCCCCGTATTCGACTTATCATTTAAAAACTCAGATAGCCGAATGGGGTTATCAATAATTTTAATTTCCATTAGTCTATTAATCCGTGTGAACGAAGCGCATCTTCGAGCGCCTTGATTCGTTGCCTTGCCTCGACTACCCCACTTGCTAGAGCCTGCATTTCTGACCGAGTGTAATCGGCGCTGAATGAGTAGGATTGGTTAGCGTTAAACGAACCCTTAAATGCCGTACCCGTTGCTGATGTAAAGCCAGTAACTCGAGAACCAACAACTTTAATTCCGTTTACTGAGTAGGATGTTGAAACATCGATGGGCGATAAAAGCTTCTGTTTTTCTGTTTTACTGAGAGAAACGTAATCAACTTTAATTTCAGATATTCTTCCATCAAGGTCTTGTATCTTTATTTTCAGCCCATCAATGTCTTGCTCAACGTTAAGAACCCTTACCTCTAACTTAGATAAATCCTCTTCCGTTTTTGTGATGCGGAATTCATGATTTGCTAATTGATTGCCATGTAGAACAATAGTCTGCTCAGCATCACCAAGTCTTCCCTCATGATCATCTAGAATAATGTCTTGTTCATCATTTTTAACTTGAGCATCGAGCGCTTCTACGCCAGCTTCATTTGCACGACCAGCTACTTTTGCCATATCATCAGCGCCACTCAACACTATACGCCGATAGGTTTCGCTAAAGTTATCAGGAAGGATGTTTGGAACAATATAAGAGGCTTGAATTTCTATGGGGGTAGAAAGGTTTTCATTTGCCATTATTCAACCCTCATAGACAGATCACTCAGCGTTACAGGAGATTTAGTGATAACTCGAACCTTAAACCCTATGTTCTTTCTCACCCTTCCCACTCTTCGCCACAAAACACGGCGGTCATATTGGAATGGTGAGTTCTGCTCAATCATTTGCTCTCGACCAAAGTTAATGCCATCAGCCGTTGCCGACAAAAATAAACGATCAGCAATTTGAGCGACGCCTGTTGATGCCTCAAGCTCTAAATCGAACACCCTTGCGTTATCGGCTTTAGCCATGGGCGTATATAAGATATGCTCCACCTGCTTGTCGTACTGAGATGATTTATTGAAAGCAAGATTACCAATAACTCCCTCATTCTTATCCGCGACAGTGATCTGATTACCTTCGTACATAAAATCAATTGCACGATATGTTTCTTCATACAGTCCAGACTTTAGAATGCACCACTGCGGATATTGCTGACTGCCCGCTGCATCAAAGCAAAGCGTGTGACGCTGTAAGTGAACAATGAGTAACTCATGACCATCAAAGCGAATAGACTCAAGAACCGCATGTGATAACTCGTCTGGTGTATAGCTACGAATGATCTTATCAATACTTGCTGTGGAAATTTGGCTAGCCGTTCCAGCACCAAGAATATAAATAGAAGGCGCGCCGTTTGCAGGGTTACTGATGAATGCGAATGATTCTCCAAACTTACACTTAGCATCACGACCAGCAATACCCATCTGAACAAAATAAGATGGTTGTGGCGCATATATTACTTGTGACGCGTTTGTTGAGCCGGTAATGGTAAAGTATTCGATAGTTGACGAACCAAAGCAAAGCACCATATCACGCCAAGAGGCGATGGCGATTATGCCGTCAGGTTGAGATTCAGCAGTGTAAAATGGACGATAACGATCAGGTTTAGACTCATCTTCTAAGTCAGTAACTCCGAACCTTTCACCTCCTTTCTGTAACCAAATATAACGCCCTCGGTTACGAGCAACATCAACAACATCACCTAATTCGTATTGAGGGTATTTTTCGACTACCTCTAGCACCTCTTGCGTCATTATAAATTCAGTAACGTCTTTGGCTGTTTGCTCGCTAGATTTGGCAAGGTTCATTTTATACGTGACTGTAATTTTACCACCTGCGCGCTTAACACCTTCTACCAGAACATCAGTAAGATAAGGCTTATCATCTTCTTCCTGCTGAGATAATTTAATGCCTACCATTTGCTCAGTGATAAGCATCTCATTACCGGTTTTACCATCAGAAGTTTTAGGCGTGATTTTTAACGTTAAGAACCCATCCAGATCATTCTTTGTGAGCGGTACAAAATCATCATTACCTTCTTTGTGAGTCCATTTTTTAACGTCACGTTTATAGCCTTCGGTAATTACCTTTTCCTCAGGCCAGTTAGATAACTCTTTGACCTCACCGTCATAGCGATAGAGTTTTAACTTACCGCCTGACGCCACTGCTTGACTGTAACCCGAGTGCGCCATAGTCACCCTATCTTTGCCTTGAATATCAGCAATAGCATTCTGTCCACGATAAAGTTTATTTCCACACACGCGATAGACCGTGTTGTTTTTCGTGTTGTACTGAACACCACGAGACACACCATCAACACTATGACGCTTTTCTAATGCAGGGAACGAACGCAAATAACCGGACGCATTCAATACTTCTTTCGGTGTGGCCAACATGTTAACTGGAAGACCATCAATATAATCTGCTGTATGCGGGTCTTTTCGCAAACCTCTAGCAAGAGGTATTTGGATCCTTGGCATGTGGTTTTCTCCTGTGGAAGTATCGCTGACCAGTCATCGTTAATAATCGATTACCTGAGCCAATAGGGAAACCATCTGGATGATGAGATCTGGCATTTTTAGCTCTCTTTAAAGCACAGCTTCGCATGAGTCTTTCTTTGCCATATCTAGCAGTTGTAATGACCTTATTAAGCGGGGCAATTTGGTAATCAGGTGCAATGCGAGTAGCTAAGTTGTAGATAACTGCGTTAATGGCTTGTTTGTTTAACCCGTGTTCATCACCTTGATCGATAGGAGTGTCTTCATCAGCGAACTTATAGCCAGTATGAATTCCTGCACCATCTTCAAACCATTCGTACATCATTGATTCTAAATCAACCACGCCATCTTCTAATGACTGAGGCTCTATATCTGTTAATGTAGCATCGGAAGCAACGCCTAATTTACGTAACGCCGCTACAACTAACTCACCCTTCGTTGTTATCTGCATCTTTCACCGCCTTTTTCTTGGTAGCGGGTTTATCTTCAGTCTTCTTCTTGGTGTCGTTTGGATTTTTACACCAGCCATCTTTCAAATAACTTTCAAGTTCATCATCGTTGACAGTAATAATTTGAAGGTTCATACCCCAAATTTTCACATCACCATTAGCTTTATAAAGCATCGTTTTCATTGTCATCTCCAATAAAAAAAGGGA
>NZ_BAABMO010000072.1:0-5513 GCF_054767435.1 Proteus sp. MB838 | reverse complement strand
AAATATAACTGTATAAATCAATGCATACTGAGAGTTAAAATGAAATCTTATCCTTAGCTAGTTTCAATATTAATTTTAATATCAGTTTTAATAAGAAACTGAAAAATACTTATTATATCTATCATTTTTTTAATGACGGGTATTCTATCTATAAATTAATTTTGGATACAGTCTAATGAAGGTTACAAGTGCCGAAAAACATGCATTGTTATTACCAGATAATCGAACGTTAACTTGGTATGAATCTGGCCCATCAGATGGTCAACCGGTATTATTCTGCACAGGTGCAGGGATGAGTGGGCTATTAAGTATGGATGCTGATCTGTTAACTAAGTTAAATATTCGACTTATTACACCGACTCGTCCTGGTTTAGGTGAATCAACCTTTGATCCTAAAAAGACATTAAAATCGTTTTCTAGCGATGTATTATTCTTATTAGCATATCTTAATATTAAGAATATCAGTGTGATAGGATCCTCTCAAGGTGCTGTTTTTGCAATGGCCATTTGTTACTATGGTAAAGTGGATAAGCTGGCAATTGTTGCTGGTCAAGATCAACTAGATTATCCTGAAATAAAAAAACTGTTGTCCAGTGATGTGGTTAATATGCAACAACAGGCATTATTCGATCCTGATGGATTAAAGACCTGGATCATTGAAAATATCACCACTGACTGGTTAATGGATTTTATTTTGAATTATAGTGCTGATGTTGATTTGGCTCTTTATCAAGAAAATAAATTTTTTCCGGTTTATCAAGCTTGTATGAAAGAAGCATTTAAATATGGAAATAAGGGCTATGCTCAAGATTTATTAATCACGATGCAACCTTGGGGATTTACTCCAGAAATGATTAGCACACCTACAACATTATGGTATGGACTAAAGGATACGAGTACTGTTCACTCGCCTGATTTTGGCAAGTTATTGTCTCAACGTTTTCCCCATGCACAACGTTATGTCTATGATAATGAAGGTGGCTCTTTGTTGTGGACTAAAACATCACAGATTTTAACTAATCTTATTAGTTAATCTGAGCAAATAAGCAATAAAAACAGTAGATGGTATAAATATATCAGTAGATATTGATTGTTTTGTAAAATTATCAGTATCTACTTTTAGTAGGTTTATTCCCAATAAATAGCTATCTATTTGTAAAAGTTAACAATTTCATGGTAAATAAATCAAATAAAAAATAAATTTACACTTCTATAAAAAATAAAAGTGAAAATAGTTTGCTATAAAATAAATTCTATGACTTAATAGCGTCATTGGTTTGGAAGTACAGACCTATTTATGTTAGTCCAGTTTTTAGTAGTTCACCGTTTAGCGCTATCCTTGATACCTCTTCGTTGCGAATTCCTTCAAATAGTACCCATAAGTAAAAATCCGAAATCAAACCGCAATTAGCCTTATGGCATAACTAAATTTATTAAAGGAAATTCTATGTCTAATACAATGACTGGTACAGTAAAATGGTTTAACGACGATAAAGGCTTTGGCTTTATCACACCTAAAGATGGTAGCAAAGATGTATTTGTTCACTTTTCAGCAATTCAAAGCGATAGCTTTAAATCACTGAAAGAAGGCCAAGAAGTATCATTTTCTATTGAAAATGGTGCAAAAGGTCCAGCAGCTGCTAATGTTATCGGTCTGTAATAATTATGGATTATTGCGTCTAAGACTTAAAGATACTTATATAAGTGTATCTTACTAGACGAAATAACTGAAAAACCTCACTGATGTGAGGTTTTTTTATATCTATTATTTGCTAATAAAAATAAATTTTATTCTAACTGATATTATTAAAGTTTGGTAAATATTCACCATACATAAAAAAAGAAAATAAAAATAATTTTACTTACTTTGCTATTACATATTTTTCCAAAAAGATTAGAATAAAAGCAATCAGAAAATAAAGCTATGACTGGTAGTTTTTCTTTAAGAAAAGAATAGGAAAAAGCCGTTTAAAATAAACTTATATAAGATAAATGATAAATTTTATTAAGTGGTATTCACTAAGTAACTTATCTTAAATAAACTATCTTAAATAACTGTTGTCTAAATTAACTTAAGCTTAAAAGAAGTCTTTTAAGTGACGAAAGGACAAATCTTGTGTACGCTAAAAATTCTTTTTCACTACATCTGTTACACCCTAAATATTTTCTTACTTGGCTAGGCGTATTTATTCTTTTTTTATTAGTACAATTACCTTACACGTGGCTTTTATTCTTAGGAAAACATTTAGGATTACTATCGCGTTTTTTTATTAAAAGAAGAGTTTCGATAATAAAGAAAAATTTAGAGTTATGTTTTCCGAATAAAAGTAAAAAAGATATCGATAAGCTAGTTATGGAAAATTTATCAGCATTAGGTATCGCTCTATTCGAAACTGGCATGGCATGGTTTTGGAGCGATAACAGACTGAAAAATATCTATCAAGTCGATGGAATAACAAATTTTACTGAGGCTAATCGAAAGCATACCGGTATTTTGTTGATTGGTATTCACTCCATGTCGTTGGAGCTTGGAGGACGTATTATGGGGTTGTGCTTCCCTGTAAACGCAATGTATCGGCCTCATAATAATAAAGCGATGGAGTTTATTCAAACTAGGGCAAGATGCCGTTCTAATAAAGGTATGATTGATAGACGTAATTTAAAGTTTATGGTCACTGAATTAAAAAAAGGGAAGGCCATTTGGTTTGCACCAGATCAAGATTTTGGTTTAAAAGGAACCACCTTTTCACCATTTTTTTCGGTTAAGGAAACGTCTACTTCAAAAGGTGCTGTTATATTAGCAAAGTTATCAGGAGCTCCTTCTTTAACGGTAACATTGGTACGTAACCATGGTCATGATGATAAAAAATATAGCTTAATTATAGGTAAAGAGCTTCATAATTATCCAACAGAAAATATTCAAAATGATACAGATAGAATGAATCATCTGATTGAAATTGAGATTATGCGAGCGCCAGAGCAATACTTATGGGCTCATAGACGTTTTAAGACCAGACCCAAAGGTGAAGCCAGTTTTTATTAATAAAAAAAGACCAACACATTAAGTGTTGGTCACAGTAAATACTGGAAGCAATGTGAGCAATGTCGTTGCAAATAGTTTAGTAAAACACTCAACTATTCACGAGTTAAAAGATAATCATTCTCAACTAGATTGTCAACCTTAAAGTTTATAAGGGGATAAGTAGTGTGAGGGTAATGTAAAGGCCTACTCTAGATGCCTTGGTGCCTTGTATAATTTTTTGTTTTTAATAAGATACATAAAAATTGGTACAGACTAAGGGATATTATGCAGAGTTATCACTCTCTATCGGCTCAAGTTTATCAATTGGATAAACCGATAGGATGCAGTTTCGGCGATGTTGAATACTATCAACAGCGATTAAAAGATGTTAAAGGTAAAATTTTAGAGCCGGCAGTAGGAACAGGACGTATCCTTATCCCTTTATTGCAATCAGGTTTTAATATTGAGGGATTTGATCTTTCCGAAGAGATGCTTGAATTTTGTAAGAAAAATCTAATCGAGCATGGGTTTACAACCAACTACGTAACTCAAAATAATTTAGTCACTTTTGAAGTCAATACCCCTGTCGAGGCTATTATTATTCCTACAGGGACATTCCTCTTATTAAATACCCAACAGCAGGCGATCCAAGCCTTAAAACAGTGTTATCAAGCGCTTGAGTTTGGTGGGCGCTTATTGGTTGATATTAGTCTTGCCCATCATTTTGTTAAAGGTGAATGTACTAGTCGCCAATTTAATACACCAGAAGGCGATCTAATTACCTTACAGATAATTAATGCTGAAATTGATTATATAAATCAGTTAACTACTTCACACCATCGTTATGATAAATGGCGAGATGGCAAGATCATTGAAAGTGAATGGGAAGTTTTCAGCTTAAAATGGTTTGGTGTGTCTGAATTTGAACAAATACTACGCTTGATTGGTTTTAAACAGATCACAATATCAGCCGATTACCAGTATCTGCAAACCCCCAGTAATACGACAGAAATTATGACTTTTGAAGCGTATAAAAAATAGCATTAAATAATAAGAGGCTGTATTTAAAGCTAATTTTTTATAGCCTCATTTATTTCGCCTTTCTAAAGTTAATCAGAATATTGGCAGTTGTATTTTTATGTGTGGAATTATAACGTTGTAAGGCGTCCTTTTAAGGAATAACTCACATGAAAATACCCACTTTATTAAAGCATGGCTTAATAGCTACTTTGACCTTTATGGTTTCTTTGAATTCCTTCGCCGATCCTGGAAATGGTAAAGGTAATGGAAACGGAAACGGTAATCCTCATAGTCATCAAAATCAAAGAGGTAACAACGGTTTTAATAAAGGACATCAGAACGTAAACCAACAAGATGGATTTTCTTCACAACTGCGTATTGATAGTCGAGGAGGGCTCTCTGTCTCAATCACTTATGATGATGCAAGAGCATTAGCAATAAAGAACAATCTAACTGGATATAAAGGCCTTCCTCCGGGAATAGCAAAGAATTTAACAAGAGGTAAGCCATTACCTCCAGGTATTGCGAAAAAAGCCGTACCCAGCATTATGCTAAGTCAGTTACCGCATTACGATGGATATGAATGGCAGATAGTGGGTAATGATTTGGTGTTAATCGCAATAACTACATCAATTATTGCCTCTGTTATTAATAATGTTTTTGATTAAGGTAAAACATAGCCTCATTTTAATGTCATGTTATATCTGCTTCAAAACTATAAAACCTTCCTACTAACAGGGAAGGTTTTATGTTTATTGAAATGCAAAAATAAAAAAAAGACCAACGCTAGGAGAGTTGGTCAATAAATACTAGAAGCAATGTGAGCAATGTCGTTGTGAAAGACCGAGTAACGCACTCAACTATTCACGAGTTAAAAGATAATCATTATCATTTGAGTTGTCAACCCCACTAAAATTGTGACTACTATTTATTGATATAAAAAACCAAGTAATTAGCTATTTTATAAAAACAAGTGTTGGGTTTTTATTAATAATAACAAGTAGATCTGCTTCTTTATTACAATTAATCGCCTTTTCTATGGCACGCATTTTTTTTATCTTTTTTGCTAAATTCTTAACATGTTGAGAGCGTAATGACATTGTTGGTTTAACCATGATATTTCTCCTTAGTAGTAGAAGAGATAACAATAGTAGGGATATTGACTAAATGCAAATGATAATTAATATCATTTGATGGCTATTAATACCCTCACTTATTAAATGTGATCTGTATGGAGCGTTTTTATTGCAATTTTTCTTGTTTTTTTCCCGTCAACAGACTAAAAAATAAGGATAAAGTACTTGAGATAAATTTTTTATCAGAACTACCTTCTGCAAATATTCTATTTAGTGCTATAAATCTCAATAATTAATATCAAAAATTACTCCGTAAATATAGAGGTATTATATTTTGTATAATTTATATTTTAACCATACTTCATTTGAAATTTTTTATATAAGTAGTATGGTAG
>NZ_BAABMO010000071.1:0-5719 GCF_054767435.1 Proteus sp. MB838 | reverse complement strand
GTGAAACGCCGTAGCGCCGATGGTAGTGTGGGGTCTCCCCATGTGAGAGTAGGGAACTGCCAAGCATTAAATAAGACGAGAAAGCCAACCCGATGGGTTGGCTTTTTTGCGTTTATTCTATTTCACTTACGTTAAATTCTTTATTTATCGTAATAAAACTAGACTTAATAAACTCCCTCAATTTGCCACAGTAATAAATTGTTTTTATTAAAAAATAATCATAAATACCCTTTATATTCCCATTTCTTTATTTCTTGAAAACTGTAAATTTATAAAAAAAACACTTATACACATATATTTAACATTATTTTTATGCAACACTATTTGTCATACAAATGAGTTTATAAATGAGTCTCGGCTTATTTACTTACTCTACATAGATAAAAGCAATGGGAGCATAAGTATGGATGTTAATTTTTATGTAACATGCATTGGTGACGCCTTAAAGTCTCAGATGGCAAGAGATAGTGTATTGCTGTTAGAAAAACTAGGCTGTCAAGTTCATTTTCTCGAAAAACAGGGCTGTTGTGGTCAACCTGCTATTAATAGTGGATATATTAAAGATGCCATTCCAGCGATGAAAAACTTGATTAAAACCTTTGAAGTTAATGACTATCCTATTATTTCTCCTGCTGGATCATGTTCTTTTGCTATTAAAAGTTATGCTAAATATCTGGTAAATGAACCTGACTGGGCTATTCGTGCAGAAAAAATAGCTAATCGCATGTTTGATCTCACCTCCTTTATCGTTAATCAATTAAATATTGTTGATGTAGGTGCAAGCCTTAAAGGAAAAGCTGTTTATCACCCGTCTTGCAGCTTATTTCGTAAAATGGGAGTGAAAGAAGAGCCACTCACACTATTACGTCATGTAAAAGGGCTAGAATTATTACCTTTTGACAATATGGAAACCTGTTGTGGTTTTGGGGGGACGTTTTCGGTAAAAATGGCTGAAATTTCAGGTGAAATGGTCAAAGAAAAAGTTCACCACATTATGGATGTTCATCCTGACTATTTAATTGGTGCGGATGTCAGTTGCTTATTAAATATAGGTGGTCGTTTAGAGAGAGAAGGTCGTCCAGTTAAAGTGATGCATATTGCGCAAGTATTGATGAGCAATGAGGAGGAATTATGTCATTAAAAACAAGCTCTCTTCCTTTTAAAGCGCTAATTGATCGTCAAGTTCACGATCAAATTATGCAAAAAGCCGTTGCTAATGCGCAAGAAACTATTGGCCGTAATCGTCAAAAAATGGTTGATGAATTAGGACACTGGGAGGATTGGCGGGATAGAGCGGCGCAGATCCGTGATCATGTACTTGCTAATTTAGATGCCTATTTATATCAATTATCTGAAAAAATAGAACAACATGGTGGGCATGTTTTCTTTGCTCAAACGAAAGAAGAAGCCTCTCAATATATTCTCAATATTGCAAAAGAGAAAAAAGCCAAAAAAATAGTCAAAGCCAAATCAATGGTGACGGAAGAAATTGGCTTAAACCCTGTATTAGAAAATGCAGGTATTAATGTTATTGAAACCGATTTAGCCGAGTTTATTCTTCAACAAGCAAAAGATGCCCCATCTCATGTAGTGGTCCCTGCTATTCATAAAAATAGAGCTCAGATACGTCAAATATTTCATGACAAACTGGGTTATAACGGCTCAGATACACCAGAAGAAATGACGCGTTTTGTTCGCCAGAACATTAGAGACGATTTTTTTACTGCCGATATCGGTATTACGGGGTGTAATTTTGCGGTAGCAGAAACAGGTTCTGTTTGTTTAGTCACTAATGAAGGTAATGCACGATTAAGTACAACATTACCCAAAACGCATATTGCGGTGATGGGGATGGAACGTATTGCACCTACTTTTAAAGAGGTAGATATCTTAATTACCATGCTGGCCCGTAGTGCAGTAGGGTTACGTTTAACGGGCTATAATACATGGCTTACTGGCCCTAAAGAGAATGACAACGTTGATGGCCCAGAAGATTTCCATCTTGTTATTGTAGACAATGGCCGCTCGAAGATCATTGGTTCTGAATTTAAAGATATTTTACGTTGTATCCGTTGTGGTGCTTGTATGAATACTTGCCCTGCTTATCGCCATATTGGGGGGCAAGGATATGATTCTATCTATCCAGGCCCTGTTGGTGCCGTCTTAACGCCACTACTTGGTGGATATAAAGACTTTAAAAACCTGCCTTATGTCTGCTCATTATGTACTGCTTGTGATAGCGTTTGCCCAGTAAAAATACCTTTATCAAATCTTATAAAGAAACATCGTGAAGTCATGGTAGAGCAAGGTATAACACCGACAACTGAACGTAATATTACTCGAGTATTCAATTATGTGAACCGTCATCCTATGTTATGGAAAGTTGGGATGAATATGGGAGCACATGCTACAAAATGGTTTATTAAAGAAGGTAAAGCGCCATTAAATATCGGTGCAATAAAAGCATGGACAGAGGCGAGGAATTTACCTGAAGGTGATGGTGAAAGTTTTCGTAGTTGGTTTAAAAAACACCAAAAAGAGGAGAAATAAGAGATGGATAACAATAAAGAACGCTTTTTATCAAATCTTGCTTCTCAATTAGGTAGGCCGTTAAAAACGCAACCTGAAGCTTTACCTGAACCAGTAAATTTATATCCAGAACAACGATTAACGGAGCTTTCTGATGATGAACTTTATCAATATTTTCTCAATACAGCTCAGTTAGCAGGAAGTACTTATGAAACGACAACATTGTCATCTTTACCTAAGCATTTAGAGACTCTTTGTGAACAGTATGGTTTACCAGTGATATTAACGGGTGATCCACGATTACAGGAAAGTGGTGTGATTGATTATTTATCAGAACACTGTCATGCCAATATTTGGGATCATACTGAGGGTAAAAAAAATATTGAACGGGTAAAAGAGGCAAAAGTCGGAATTGTATTTGCTGAATATGGACTTGCAGAATCTGGCGGTGTTGTTTTATTTTCTGGGGCTGACAAAGGAAGAAGTGTTGGATTGATCCCTGAAACCACGATTTTTGTACTAAAACGCAGTACGATTTTGCCTCGTGTTGCTCAGTTAGCAGAAAGATTACATCAAATGGCATTAAAAAATATAAGAATGCCTTCTTGTATTAATATTATTAGTGGTCCTAGTTGCACATCAGATATTGAATTAATTAAAGTTGTTGGTGTTCATGGCTCTTTAAATGCGATTTATGTGATTATTGAAGATTGTTAAATTAAGTCACGCGCCTCTTTATTGGGGCGCTTGCTCTTCTGATTCTAATAGTGCGTAGTTTAATAACTTCTTATTACCATCGATGACCATCATTGACGTTTTTGTTTGATAGCATTCGCTTAAAGGTGAGTAACATTTTTTCGCTGAGTTATGTTCAATACCTAGCCATTGGCTTAATAGCCAATAATTATCTGCGGTAGAAAAAGGTTTATTCAAATTTTCTTCATTGATATTTGGTCGCGTTGCAGATGCGCTATACCAAATAAAGAGCGGTATATTGTAAGCTTCTTGGCGAGGACTGTTCACGCCATGGTGATAACGTACTTCTCTATTTTTATCTAATCGTTGTAATGCGTGATCTGAAAAATAGAGTATAGATGCGGGTTTATCTTGTATTTTTTCAATAATTTGGCTGATAAGCTTGTCAGTATAAGCGATAGAGCTATCGTAGCAGTTATCATCTTCTTGTTGGGAAAAGGTTTTAAGGTAAGTGCTAGGAAAACGATTACATGCTGGCTCATGACTACCATAAGTATGTAGGACAATGAGCTTTTTATTTGATGAGTTATCATTAAGCGCATTATCTAAAAATGGCAATAATTCTTCATCATAGCCAATAAATTCATTCCATTTTTTATGTTGGGCCATATTGGCAATAACAGAAATCACACTCGTTTTTGGATTTCCTTTACCTTGGTTACTTAACCAATATGTTTTGAAGCCAGCATGATTGGCAAGAGAAATGATATTATCAGCGTAGTGTTTCTTATCATATAACTCTGTTAGGTTGATATTAGAAAGGGATATGGGTACTGATAATATGGTCACAGGCGCTGGAGAATAAGCTTGCTTAAATAATAAAATATTATTTTTTTCTTTCTCTAAATTAGGGGTAGTATCGTACGGATACCCATAAATTCCTAAATGATCACGTCGTACTGATTCACCAATCAAAAGAATATAAATTTCTGTTTTTTGATCCACTTTATCATAGTTAAAATTAACTTTTTCTAATGTGATCTTTTTGATTTGTCTATTTTCGTGGAAAGTCCGCACTAAAGCTGCTGCATTGTAAAAAGGGGTATTAAGTAGATAATACTCAGCAAGTAATTGGGTTTTACTCTCTGATCTTATTGCTAAGTTCTTGTATAGAGAAATAAGAATTATTAATATAAAAATAGCAATTAAACATCTTTTATTAGTTTTGTTATTTAAATAACGGGCGCTAATATGTATTAAATAGAAAAAACAGGTAAATATAACAATATAAAAGAGTACATAATATTTATTATAAGAGAGCATACCAACAGTTTCACTTCCATTAGTATTAATGAAAGTTTCTGCTATTGATGATGAAAAGGGAATATCATGTTCACGATAAAAAAACAGTGAGATGGAGAGGTTTAAAGACCATAAAGCTGCAACAATAAAAGTAATCACTTTTCCTATAGTAAACCGATAGATACCTGCGCAGAGCAACATCAGGAGCCAACCGATAATCACCATAGAGAACTTTTGTTCAATATGCAGGGTTGAACCCGCTAATAGTGCAGGTACTATAGATAAAATAAATAAAAGAGAAAAGTTTATTACTTGAGACATGCTTTTATCATTATCACCTTTTTCCATATAGAATAAAAAGTTAACCATTTAGCATTTCATAATACAAGTCTTGTTTAGCTAAAACGAGTCTGAAATTGATATTTCAGTACTTATCTTATCTTTTATTGACTTATTATACTGTTACTTATAGTTATATTTACACTTTTAATTATTGTTATAATAATTTTAATTAATTGATCTTGCTTGAAATTTTCCAATAGACTTAAAATTAAACCACATTAGTTAATAGTAATTTAAAATATCGTATAGATATGTATTTTTAAACCGATATTAATTTAATTAAGTAAAGAGTAAAAAAAGTGCCAACATTGTTGGCACTTTAAGAATAAAAAACTATTTTACAGATGTTTAATGAGGTTTACCTTGCTCTGCACCAATACCTATTTGTGAGCGAATAAACTGAGCTTCAAATTTCATACGCTCTTGAGTTGCCAGAGAAGAATTATCGGTAATAGAGAATAACCATGAAACGATAAAGGCAATGATCATAGAGAAAAGAGCAGGGTACTCGTAAGGATAAATAGGTGTATCATGACCAAGAATACTCACCCAGATCGTGGGACCTAAGATCATTAAGGTAACGGCAACAATTAAGCCAGACCAGCCACCAATGACAGCCCCACGTGTTGTTAATCCCTTCCAATACATAGAGAGTAAGATAATAGGGAAATTACAACTTGCAGCGATAGAGAAAGCTAAACCGACCATAAAGGCAATATTCTGTTTCTCAAATAAAATACCTAAACCAATGGCGACAATGCCGAGAATAACAACCGTTATTTTCGAAACTTTTAGCTCTTGTCGTTCATCTGCTTGGCCATTTTTAATTACATTGGCGTATAAATCATGA
>NZ_BAABMO010000070.1:0-5826 GCF_054767435.1 Proteus sp. MB838 | reverse complement strand
TAGCGCCAGGTTTTATCCATTCACCAGGAATAAAGTTAGGTTTACCAACTGCCACAACCACCAAATCAGCATGTTCAACATGAAAACGTAAATCTTTAGTAAAACGATGAGTGACAGTCGTTGTACAGCCTGCAAGCAGTAGCTCTAAACTCATTGGGCGACCAACAATATTTGAAGCACCAATAATTACCGCATTTAAGCCATTCATTGGAATATTGCAACGCTCTAAGAGTGTGACAATACCACGAGGGGTGCAAGGACGTAGCTTAGGTGCACGTTGGCACAACCGACCAATATTGTAAGGATGGAAGCCATCAACATCTTTATCAGGATGAATACGTTCTAATACTTTGACGTTATCAATTCCCGCAGGTAAAGGGAGCTGCACTAAAATACCATCAATAGTATTATCTTCATTTAGAGTATCAATGAGATTGAGTAATTCTGCTTCACTTGTAGTATCCGGTAGATCGTAAGAGCGAGAGATAAATCCTACCTCATCACAAGCTTTACGTTTACTAGCAACATAGATTTGCGATGCAGGGTTATCACCGACTAAAATAACCGCTAAACCCGGTGCACGTTTTCCTATCTTAATACGTTGTTTTACTTTTTCTGCCACTTCACTTCTGATGGTCTGCGCAATCGTTTTCCCATCTATAATTCTTGCTGACATCTATACATCCAAATTATTCAATTATGGTATTGCTCTATTTTGTCAGATCATAAGCAATCTGTCAGTTGATTACTTACCATATTTTAACCATCTAGTTTGATTTTGTGGAAAAATCGTTGACTCTCAGAATGTTGAAAGTATAATTCACACCCGTTATCAGCATAAATGCTAACGTCTATTTCCCCTCTAGGCGCCCTTAGCTCAGTTGGATAGAGCAACGGCCTTCTAAGCCGTAGGTCACAGGTTCGAATCCTGTAGGGCGTACCATTTAAAATCAACACCTTACGCTAATTTCAATCCAACTTGGTTTTTTCTTTGTGTCGTATTTGTGTCGTTATTATTAAAAACGTCATCAATTTTACGTGCATGTTCTGTTAAATGGTTTGGTGCTAAATGTGCATACCTTCTAACCATTTCTATACTTTCCCAGCCTCCCATTTCTTGTAATGCTGTAAGTGGAACGCCAGATTGAATCAACCAACTTGCCCAAGTATGCCTTAAGTCATGAAAACGAAAGTTTTCGATACCAGCTCTTTTTAATCCAGCTCTCCAGCCGCTGTTATCATCAACTCTCATTTTTCTAACCTGAGGTGTCATGGTTCCATCTGGCCGTTTTTTTGACTCTGTATGAACAAAGACATATCTTGAATGCTTTCCTATCTGATCTCTTAAAACTTTACATGCGGTATCATTCAGGGCTATGCCAATTGCCTTGCCGCCTTTGGCATCCTCTGGATTTACCCATGCTACACGCCTTTGCATGTCTACCTGTTGCCATTCTAGATTTATGATATTTGATCGTCTCAACCCTGTAGCTAGTGCAAATGTAACTATTGGCTTGATACTTTCTGGCATACACTGGATTAACCTGCTTGCTTCATCCTTAGTTAGCCAGCGTATGCGCTTACTTAATGGCTTGTTGGTTTTTATTGATGGGCAAGTCTCCATCCATCGCCAATCATTAGTTGCAGTTCTTAGTAATGATCTAATAAAAGATAGGTACTGACTTCTTGTAGCTAGGCTAACTTGCTTTGGTGTGTATTTTGGTGGCTCCACTCCTTTTTTTATAGCTGCTTCCTTTTTCATTTCCCATATCTGCCGATGCTTTCTATTTTCCATACAAGAGACAGACTCGTATATTTCATCAGCAGTAATGCTTGATATTGCTCTTCCTGAGAACTTTGTTAAAAAATATTCTATTTTTGTTTTGTCATCATCTAAGGTTTTTTTATTCTCCTTTTCTCTTATCCATCTAATACAGCATTCTTCAAATGTGCGCTGAGGGAGTTCATCTAATTGCTCAGTCCTCCATGACTCAGCCCTTAATTTGTCATACAGCTCCTGCGCCTGCTTCTTGTCTTTTGTGCCAAGAGATTTTCTAATTCTCTTCCCTGACGGTGTAAAGAAATGACAGTGCCATATTCCGTTTCTTTGTTTGATTGACATAATCTACCTCCGTTTAGATTATCCTTGCTCGCATCATGAGTTTGCTCTGGGTTATTTATATAATCAAGCACAGCGGATCTGGTGGTCCTATAACCTCGGCCAACTTTTCTACCTTTCAACTCTCCTTTAGAAATAAGATAAGCAACTGTTCTTGGTGTTGTTTTTAACTCCTTGGCGGCCTCTGATGTTTTCAATATTTCATCTTCCATTTTACCCTCCTATCCATTCTTCCTTTTATACTGTTCATGATCATCGCCGCAGTCAGTACAGCAGTATGCGCTATTAGGTGCGACTGGTTCTTCGTGACACCAGATACACATGCCGTTGTATGATTTTATTGTTGCCTTGCGATTTGATAATGAAACTTGAATATATAATTAGTTTGTTTCATTTGCTGAGTCGATAATGTCCATAATTACGCTTGCCCTGTTTCAATTAAATAAATTACTAAACATAGTGCTATTAACCCTGAAAATTCAGTAAATGTCATAATTCACCTATGCTATTTTCCATTCATTTAATATTTTATTGCCGATATTTAATAAATAATTTCTATTTACAGTATTGATTATTCTACGAGGAGTTATATAAGGTCGCCATATTAAAAACATAGAACCTTTATTATTTCCGCTAACTGGCTTTTTTTGTTTCTGCATTAATAAAAGATATTCGACCTCCCGTAATTAATCTTACTTCATCAACTGTTTCTAATGCTGATTCATACCAGCCCACAGAAGTATCAGAAGGAACTAACATAACAATAGGCTGTAATTGCTTTCTACATTGCTCAGCGGCTTTATTTACCCATGGCTGAATATCTGAATAGGGCGGATTCACCCAAATAGAGCCATAACTTTCCCAATCGCAATTTAACGAGTTGTCTTTTTCGGTGAGGTAATGAGAACAGAGAGCATTATTTTTATCGGCAGCGGCATCTAAATAAAAACCAAATTCAGCGTCCAATGGCGCAAACAAAGGTAGGGGAGTTTGCCATCTATCACGCAGTTCCTTTGGTGTATGGCTACCTCCGTAGTCAGCCTTCATTCTCCGCATCCTTCATTAATAGAAATAATTCCATAGCGGCGCGTAGTGGATTTTTATTTACTGAGATAAAGTCATAATCAAGGCAATCAGCCGTCCATTTATTAGAATGGTACATTGGTGATAACCCTATTTTATTCTCAATAATAATCGGCATTGCATCGGCTGGATTGTTGCATGGATTGAATTCACGCCACTGCTCTTTATTGCTCATCCTTGTAACCACGCCGTACCTTGTGACTTCGTACGCCAGTCCTAACTTTTCAGCAACCTTTTTATTAATCTCAAAGTCAGATAGTTCGGTGTATTTATTCATTAATTAACTCCAGCATTTTCTCATTGTACCAATTTCGGTTATCCCACCAATCGTGCACTAAGTAGGGCGCGTAAAGTCCTTCTCGAACCAATTCAATAACCCCAATTTTTTCATACCCCTTAACTTTAACCTTGTCGCCGACTTTAAATTTCATCGCCACACCTCGCCACAAACTATTTCAACATCCCGCACCTGCATTATTTGCACTGCACGGCTCTCGCATTCTTGCTGTGTGTATATTTGCTCTGTAACAGGCACAGCATAACCCTGTATTAGCACGAGTAATACATATCCGATTATTTGCATGAATTGTTACTTGATTAGATTACAGTTATAAACATCCCGCACTGTCCGCATTCATATTCATTTACATCACGGCCGTTATCATGCCAATCATTAGCTCGGCATTTGCATGTTAATGTTTTCTTGGTTTTTGCTTTGTAGCTTATTAAGAAAGGTTTGTTGAAATATTGGATTTCATCATCAAATTTAAATGAACTAACCTGAATTGATTTATTTCTTTCAGAATGGTCTTTATATCTAAAATAAATATCCACCTCAAAACCATCATTCATTTTTTTATTTTCACTCCATTACAGATTAAGCTGTGTCTTATGGCTGTTGATAACGCTGAACGTAAGCATTGACACCCTTGATATTTAATTGCCGTATCTCTCGCAGTATTAACGAGCTCTCTTAGTTGATGATGTTTAATTTCTGGCTCGGCACTCTCGCGTGATGCTTGCCATACATCGAATAGATTTATCGTTGATGATTTATTCTTACTGCGCCACTCTTCAAATTGCTGTCTTGATTTATCCATCACTCCACCTTTCTATATCCAGCTTTATATAAACGCTCGGCATGTGCTCTGGCTGTTCCCATTCCCATATCAACTAAACCTAAGTCACCAGTTGATAAATCAATTGCCATTTGCTCAATTTCTTTTTCTGCTATTTCCTTGCGCTTTTCATCTGCCATTTCTTTCACTAAATCAGAACACTCAAAACAAATATTTGCCGTATGACCTTGGATTAAATTATCTTTACCAACCTCCTTATCACATAAGTTACAAACATCCTTAGGGTCTGGCTCTGGCAGTGTGAATTTCATAAATTGCCCATAATGTGTAAAACTGTTCATATTCATTCCTCTTCATTGCATCCCTGCGAGTTAAATTAAGCTGTCCGTAGCTTTTCAAGTTCGGGGTAATGTTTGCGGATTAATTCAATTGCTTCTGCAAAGCTAATTTCGCCTTCCATCTGCTTATCGAACCAAGTTTGAATATCCTCTGAATTGCCGTCGCTATCTTTCAGGTCGCTAAAAATATCAACCTCAGAATCCCATTCCAAAGCACCATATAGCCAATCAGTGGCTTCTTTTACTTTCCCTTTGCTAATTAAAAATGATGCTATCTGAACGGTGCTGGTGAAGCGATTTAATATACAGACAGTCGCATTACCCATTGCCGCTCTATCCATAATGCTGCTTATTTCTTTTTTGAGTTTATCTGTCATATCCATCTCCTGTTTGCATCCTTGCACTGAGCCCTATAATTAAACGTATGGCTTAATATCAAATTGCTTGAACCATTCTTTTATTTCGGCGTATTGTTCATAACTAATTCCAATATCTTCCCGCCATTCTTCAAATGAATTTCGGGCGGCGTCTTTAGTTAAATAATAAATAAAATCCTGCAATTTCTCAGGTGTGTTCATGGTTATATCCTTTGGTTAAACGGGTAGGGTGGTTAGAAGGGTATTTCTTGGTCATCCCAATCTTGAGGCGGCTCACTTTGTGGCGCTTGATTACTCGATGCTTGTTTTGGCGCTTGCGGTTGCTGTGGTTGGCCCCATCCTTGATTCTGCTGTGTCTTCTGGCTTCCTGCCTGATTACCACCGTTACCACCTAGCATCTGCATTGTTCCCTTCATATCCACGACAACCTCAGTAATGTACTTATCTTGACCGTCATTACCTTGATACTTACGGGTGCGCATTTTCCCTTCAATGTACACCTGACTTCCTTTTTTCAAGTATTGACCTGCTATTTCCGCTAACTTTCCTTGTATAGCGATGTTGTGCCAATCTGTACGCTCTCGCTTTTCTCCAGTGTTTTTATCCGTCCATGTTTCGCTTGTAGCGACTGAGAAATTAGCGAATGCTGTTCCGTTAGGTGAATACCTAACTGTCGGATCATCGCCTAAGTTACCAATGATGACCGCTTTATTTACCCCTCTCTCAGCCATTTATACTGCCTCTTGTTTGGTTAGTTCTTCTTTTCTTAGCTCATACACTTTTTGAGCCTCCGCTTGTTCAGGTGTATCTCTAAGTGCTTTGTATGCTTC
>NZ_BAABMO010000069.1:0-6731 GCF_054767435.1 Proteus sp. MB838 | reverse complement strand
TTTTTCATACCAATGTAGATGAACTAAAGGTAATGATAGCCATTTGGTGTCGATCTCCGTTCCAATAAGATTAACCATTACCGCCGATTGGCAAACATTAGGTTTGGGCATCGGTAAATCAAGAATAGCACGTAAGTGAAGTTCAAACTGGCTAATAGAAGCACCATTTTGTGTCCAGTGACCACTGTTGTGGACGCGAGGTGCGAGTTCATTAATCAGTAATTTATCACCGACAATAAAGCATTCCATGGCCATTACACCGATATAATTTAGTTTATTGAGGATCTTGCTAAGCATATCCTCTGCTAATTGTTGTAATGCCTCGGGAGGATTTGGTAGCGCAACACTCATGCGTAAAATGCCATCTTGATGAAGATTGTGAGTGAGTGGATAAAAAACACAATCCCCCTGACGATTTCTTGCACCAACTAAAGAGACTTCTCCAGAGAAAGGAATACCTTGTTCGACAATACATTCACCATATATTTCGGCTGGTAATTGTTGTTCGTCACCTGGGTGTATCCGCCATTGACCTCGTCCGTCGTAACCACCAACACGGCGTTTAACGATAATAAACTCCCCTAACTGATTGAATAGCTCAGGCCATTGCTCAGCCGAAGTTAATGGTTGCCAAGGTGCCGTCGCTAAATGAAGCTCATCAAGGAGTTGTTTTTGTGGTAAGCGATCTGCGAGTAATGGAAAAATATCTCGGTTAATAAAGTTAGCATGGTGCTCTAACTCATTGGTTAATGCGGTTTCCGGCCAACGCTCAATTTCTGCGGTAATAATACTCTTTTGATAAGGTACCGCTTCGGGTTCAGCATCAAGTCCCACGGGATATACCGCAATACCTAATGGCTCACCCGCTTGACGTAACATTCGACCTAACTGTCCATTACCAAGAACACAAACCGGCTTCATAGCGCCTCCCTTGGATCAGGGTGATTAAGGACTTCTTGTGTCTGTGTTGCTCGCCATTGTGTTAATGCATTAAAAATATCAGCAGAGTGTAATGCTAAAATTTGTGCGGCAAGTAGCGCGGCATTAGCAGCCCCCGCTTTACCAATAGCCAGTGTGCCAACGGGAATACCTTTCGGCATTTGTACAATAGAATAAAGGCTATCAACACCACTTAATGTAGCACTTTGTACAGGAACCCCTAATACAGGAACTAAGGTTTTGGCTGCCAACATCCCCGGTAAATGTGCAGCACCGCCAGCACCCGCAATAATCACGTCAAAACCATTCTCTTTGGCCTGTTCTGCGAAACGAAATAATTTATCCGGTGTTCGGTGTGCGGAAACAATTTCAACATGGTAAGGAAGTTGTAACGCGTCTAGGACTTCTGCGGCATGACACATTGTCGCCCAGTCACTTTTCGAACCCATCACAATGGCGATACGAGGGGATGAGGTATTGAGACCAACTTGAGAAGACATTACTTAACTGCTCCTGTAAGCATAAACGGATATAGCCAGAGAAACTGAGCATGATAGTATCACGCTAACACGTCAAGGAAAACGTTTGCGTAAAGAAAAATATGCTACAATAGCCGAAAAAGTATCATCTATTTAAAATGGAAATTGGATCAGTTCGATTTTATCTGAGGTGACTTTAAACATTGAGCCTTCCGTATGCCAAGCTCCTAATACACCTCGATAATGTGGTTTCCCATCAATGTCGACGGTGTGGATCGCCGGTCGATGAGTATGACCGTGGATCATCCATTGGGTATTAAATTGTTTAAAGGTATTGATAACGGCTTGAGCATTAACGTCCATTATCGCTTCAGATTTGTATTGGTTGCTACTTTGACTACGAGAGCGCATTTTTTTAGCAATACGTAATCGAATGGTCAGAGGAAGGAGTAGGAATAAGCGTTGAATAAACTTATTGTGGACTTTTTTACGATAGCGTTGATAGGCATCATCATCGGTGCAAAGTGTATCACCATGTAAGATTAAAATGCGATGTTGCTCTATCTCAAGCACTTTTTCTTGTGGTAGCAGTGTCATTCCGCTCTCTTTTGCAAAGCGAGAGCCGATTAAGAAATCGCGGTTACCATGAATAAAATAGCAGGGCACTCCCGCATTTTTTAATGCCATTAATGCTTGGGCTATGCGCTGATGTAGTGGATTAGGATCATCATCACCAATCCAAAAATCAAAGAAATCGCCCAAAATATAAAGTGCATTTGCGTGGATCGCTTGCTCTTGTAAAAAGCGAAGAAAACCGGCAGTAATTGCCGGTTCGTGCTCACTTAAATGCAGATCTGCAATAAACAGGGTGCACATAAAAAGCGCTACTTATTCGCTAACAGTAACACTGTTAATGATAATATCTTCACGAGGAACATCTTGGTGGAAACCACTGCGACCAGTAGAAACGGCTTTGATTTTGTCTACAACATCCATCCCTTCAACAACTTCAGCAAATACACAATATCCCCAACCATTGGCATTTTCTGCACGGAAGTTTAAGAAGTCGTTATCTGCTACGTTGATAAAGAATTGTGCTGTTGCAGAATGTGGATCGTTGGTACGAGCCATCGCTAATGTACCACGATTATTGGCAAGACCGTTGTTTGCTTCGTTTCTTACCGGGGCTTTAGTTTCTTTTTGCTTCATACCAGGTTCAAAACCACCACCTTGGATCATAAAACCATTAATAACACGGTGGAAGATAGTGTTATCGTAGAACCCTTCTTTACAGTAATCTAAAAAATTTTCTACGGTTGCAGGTGCTTTATCTGCAAATGTTTTAATCACGATATCGCCGTAATTGGTATGAAAAGTAACCATATTCAGATCCTAGTATAATTTTAGTTTTACCCAGATGTGGGCTGAAACAATAGACCGTTTTTTTATACCACAGTTACCTTATTTAGTCAGTATTCATCTTTTGTTCATGGCGACTTTCACGCTAAAAAGCGCGAAAATAGTAATAGAAAACATTTTTCGCCAATTATTTCACCAATAAACTCAATTTGGCGCCTTACTGTTAACGATTGAACAGTGAAAATAAACGCAGAGCAGAGTAATATAAGAGACTATTAATTGGATTACCTTTGAGTTTAGGCATTAAAACCCTTATAAAGGTAATGTTATGTGGTTATTTTTATCGCTGTAGTCGTTATTTTATATACATAAATACGTAATCAACACGTACAGTTAAAAATGGGAACGTCCTCTGATGCTAAAGATTTTTAATACTCTTACTCGACAAAAAGAAGAATTTAAACCTATCCATAAAGGGAAAATAGGTATGTACGTGTGTGGCATCACTATTTATGATTTATGTCATATTGGTCATGGACGTACATTTGTGGCATTTGATGCCATAACCCGCTATTTACGTTATTTAGGGTATGATGTGAATTATGTGCGCAATGTCACTGATGTGGATGATAAAATCATCAAACGTGCGATTGAAAATAATGAAACTTGCGAACAATTAACGACACGTATGTTAGCGGAAATGCATAAAGATTTTGATGCATTGAATATCTTACGCCCTGATTCAGAGCCACGAGCCACACATCATATTGCAGAAATTATTGCTCTTACCGAGACATTAATTAAACGTGGTCATGCTTATGTAGCAGAAAATGGTGATGTGATGTTTGCCATTGATACCGATCCGGATTATGGCTTGCTTTCTCGTCAAGATTTAGAGCAACTACAAGCAGGGGCTCGGGTTGAAGTCGCTAACGTAAAACGCAATCCTATGGATTTCGTGCTTTGGAAAATGTCAAAACCCGGTGAACCAAGTTGGACATCACCATGGGGAGAAGGGCGACCAGGCTGGCATATTGAATGTTCAGCCATGAATGGTAAAGAATTAGGTCATCATTTTGATATTCATGGCGGTGGTTCAGATTTAATGTTCCCGCATCATGAAAATGAAATTGCACAATCAACCTGCGCTCATGATGGTCCTTATGTTAATTATTGGATGCATTCCGGTATGGTGATGGTAGACAAAGAAAAAATGTCTAAATCACTGAATAACTTTTTTACTATTCGTGATGTTCTTGCCTATTACGATGCTGAAACGGTACGTTATTTCTTATTATCAGGACACTATCGTAGCCAACTAAATTATACCGAAGAGAACTTAAAACAGGCGCGTACCGCATTAGAGCGTTTATATACTTCTTTACGTGGCACTGATGCAAATGCTCAACCTGCTGGTGGTGAAGCGTTTGAAGC
The DNA here is from genome assembly GCF_054767435.1 of Proteus sp. MB838. NCBI lineage: Bacteria > Pseudomonadati > Pseudomonadota > Gammaproteobacteria > Enterobacterales > Morganellaceae > Proteus > Proteus sp. MB838. The sequence continues at coordinate 2,520 of NZ_BAABMO010000069.1, read as the reverse complement.
GCAGTTTATTGAAGCAATGAACGATGATTTCAATACACCAGAAGCCTATTCTGTATTATTTGATTTAGCACGCGAAGTGAATCGCTTAAAAACCGTCAATATGGAGGCGGCTAATGGTTTAGCAGCGGTGTTGCGTAAATTGGCCAAAGTATTAGGCCTATTAGAGCAACAACCAGAACACTTCTTACAAAGTGGTGCGCAAGCAGACGATGCTGATGAAGTAGAAAAAATTGAAGCGTTAATTCAACAACGTAATGATGCTCGTAAGAATAAAGATTGGGCAGCTGCGGATGCCGCTCGTGATGCTTTAACAGCAATGGGAATTGTATTAGAAGATGGCCCACAAGGTACAACATGGCGTCGTAATAGCTAATATTGCTACCTATTGATAAAGCAGATAAAGTCAAAAATATCGGGTAATCATTATCCGATATTTTTTTTAGATTTTTAGTGGCGTTAATTCAACTTCGGTCATCATTCTTGCCAATTGTTCACGATCAGTTATTCCAACATTAGTTTGACTGACGGCAAGAGCTGAAATTGCTGTAGCAAGACGTAAGGTATGTTCACTGGTTTGCCTCATCATCAAACCATAAATCAACCCACCCACCATAGAGTCACCGGCACCTACCGTGCTGACCACATCACATTTAGGCGGTTTTGCCATCCACGCACCAGAGGCGTTAACCCACATAGCGCCTTGTTCACCTAACGAGATAACAACATGAGCAATACCTTGCTGGCGTAATTCATGGGCAGCTTGTACCACGTCAGAAAGCTCAGGTAAGGGTCTACCTGCCCAAATTTCTAGTTCATGATGATTGGGTTTTACTAACCAAGGTAACGCTTTTAACCCCGCGACAAATGCTTCTCTGCTACTATCAAAAATAAGGCACATACATTCGCTACGTAGTCGTTTCATCCAAGCAGTAAAATCATTTAAATCAATACTAGGTGGTACACTTCCACTGACACAAATCATATCAAATTGACCCGCCCAGCTGAGTGTGTCATTTACAAAACGAGTCCAATCTTGTTTAGTGATTTCAAACCCTGAAAAGTTAAAATCAGTTACTTTACCGCTGGGTTCAGTTAGTTTGACATTGATACGTGTGCGACCTTCAACCATTTGGAAGCGATTAGCAATCCCGGCTTCACTAAACTCTTTTTGAAAGCCATCTTGATTCTCTTTACCTAAAAAACCGCCAACAGTGACATCAATACCAAGGCTTTTTAATACTTTGGCTACATTGATACCTTTACCGGCAGCATGAAATCCCGCTGTTGTCACTCGGTTAACTTCACCCAATTCAATAGGGGTACTTAATCCCACAAGATCATAAGCAGGATTTAATGTAATGGTAGCGACTCGACGTCTCATGCTTGTACCTTACCTGTAGTAAAATCATAGGTATCACTTTTCTGTTGCAAGAAAAGCAGAGAGACACCTTGGATTGGTAGGTTAAACATAAGAACTCCTATTAGATTAAGGATCAAATACAACATAAAAATTAAAAATAACGCTTCATACTTTATTATCAGGCTGAATCGTTTCAAACTATAATGTCTAATTTAGTATAAACAATGTTCTTTTGCCTAATAAAACAAAGGAAAAGTTAGATCTAAATCACGTTTTAGCATATTAAAGCGATTATTAATACGTAAAAATTATCCAACGGAAAAGGTTGCTGAAATTCTTGCTACTAGCCGACTAAGTATTATTTATATAAAAAATAATAGGTTATGTAATCAATATTTAACTTATTCTTTATCAAAGCGTTAATGTGCTGAAACGAGATAAAGTATTATCACTGATATGAATAGCAAAAATAATAACCTACTATTATTATCTTAAATTGATGCAATTAAATCAATTTAAAATCAATGGATTAGTCCACTAATTTTACAGGCTCAAATAAAAGCTCGAAAAATAGCGTGTTTAGTAAAAAAAGGGTAGAAAGATAAAAAAAGCGTTACTAAAGAGTAACGCTTGAGTAACGAGTATGATTAGCTGAACTAGTTGCTGACAGTGACAGCAAACTCACCGAGTGTGACGACTTTACCGGCAGTAATTTTACAGCGTTTACGTGTTTCTACTTCACCATCAACGCAAACGAGGCCTTCAGCAATAATATTTTTTGCAGCGGCTCCGCTTTCTGTCCAGCCTTGGAGTTTTAATAGATCACACAGTTCTACATAGGGGTGACCATCTAATTGAAATGTTTCCATTGATTAATTATTTCCTATATCAGGATCGTGATATTCTTCGCAGGCTTGCAACGTATTTTGAATCAAAGTCGCTACAGTCATTGGACCTACACCACCCGGAACAGGGGAGATCCACCCCGCGCGTTGAGAGGCTTGTGCGAAATCAACATCACCAACCACTTTACCGTTTTCAAGGCGATTAATACCGACATCAATGACAATAGCGCCAGGTTTTATCCATTCACCAGGAATAAAGTTAGGTTTACCAACTGCCACAACCACCAAATCAGCATGTTCAACATGAAAACGTAA
>NZ_BAABMO010000068.1:0-7013 GCF_054767435.1 Proteus sp. MB838 | reverse complement strand
GCCCTTTCGCCATTTAACGCCTTCTTAATTCTTCAAGGTCTAGAAACATTAGCGTTACGTATGGAGCGTCATACTGAAAATGCGCAAAAAGTTGCTGAATATTTGCAAAATCATCCTCAAGTTGTCTGGGTTAAATATGCAGGTTTAACCAGCCACCCAGAGCATGATTTAGCAGTACGTTATATGTCAGGTAAACCTGCTGGTATTCTCTCTTTTGGTATCAAAGGTGGTGCTGAAGCGGGTGCGAAATTTATCGATGCATTGAAATTGATTGTGCGTCTTGTCAATATTGGTGATGCTAAATCCTTGGCTTGTCATCCTGCATCAACCACTCATCGCCAACTCAATGATGAAGAGCTAGAACGCGCGGGAGTTTCGCGTGATTTAATTCGACTTTCAATTGGTATTGAACATATAGACGATATTATCGCTGATCTAGAACAAGCATTAAACGCCAGTTTTTAACCGTTATTAATAATAGTTAATTAATAACGATTAAGTAATAGTAATTTAATTAATAATAGAAAGGCCTTCTTTAGATTTAAAGAGGGCTTTTTATTTTAAAACAAACAAATAATCGCCCTTTTAAAGGCACCTTTAATTTATTCTCTATGAGAGAAAGAGTGTTTTATTGTGTTACCACATTATTGAAATATCTTAATGACTATTTATCCTTATTTTTAGTTGATAATTATCAAGTTCTCTTTTTTTGTTGTTAATTAAATATTTTATTGAGATCAAAACTATAAAATAATTTTATTATTTAAAATTAAATTTGGTTTTAAATAAAGTAATGTGAAGTTGACAACATTATTGGCATATAATAAGGCTCACTCTAATAGTGCTTGATTTTGATCAATAAGGAACATACCGACTGGTCGGTATTATCCTACGCATGAATACAACCGCACATCACCGAAAAAAAGATCCTATCCGCGTCCAAGAGCAGTTATTAGAAGCGGCAAGTATTATTGTGGCGAATGAAGGAATTGCTTCTTTATCTTTAAATGCCGTAGCCAAAGAAGCGGGTGTCAGTAAAGGCGGATTATTGCACCATTTTCCTGGGAAGATAGAACTGATACAGGCGGTATTCAAACGCTTACTCGGTATTATGGATAAACGAATTGCGTTAATTATGGCCAACGATCCGATAGAAGCAGGGCGCTTTTCTCGCGCTTATTTAACCTATATTTCTGATCTCAAACAGTCAGATGAAAGTCGCCAATTGGCAATACTTTCTTTAGCTATGCCTAACGAGCCAATAATGCGTCAATGTTGGCGTGATTGGATGTTAGGCCATTTAGCCAAAGGCGATAAACTTGATAATAGCTACTTAGGTACGTTAATTCGTTATGCTGCCGATGGCCTTTGGTTATCAGAACTCACAGAAGGCCCTACGATTTCACAACAAGAGCGTAGTGCATTAGTTGAAAGATTATTAAAAATGACATTTGAATATATGGCCGACACAGCAAATCAGTCATGTTAATTAGGATGAATGAGGGCACAATGAAATACAGAATAAATGCCTCAATTTATTACGACGCAACGGATGGCGCGATATCGTTAGAAAAAGGTGACGTTGATACACATCTGTCTATTACCGCTAATGCGTTACTCTTTTATTTTATTCAAAATCCCGGTGTAGTAAATCGTGATGAAGTATTAAAACGCGTGTGGGATGACAATGGGCTAGTTTCTTCAAATAGTAATTTAAACCAATATTTAAGTTTATTGCGTAAAACATTTCGTCATTATGGTATTGAAAATATTATTGTCACTATCGCCAAAGGGCGACTAGAGTTTAATCCTGATATCTCTGTTGAATTAATTGATGACTCAACACTGTTACCTGTTACACAAACAAATGAGCACGAAGGTGAAGCAAATAAAAGTAATATCGCATCACCCATTGAGACATCGTTATCATCCGAGCCTGATAATCTAGATAGTGAATTAGAAAAAGAGCCTCAATTATCGGTAACATCGCCACAAAAACCAGAAATTTGTTGGTATTTAGCCAGTATTGGTTTTTTATTTGGCGCCATATTTCTTGTGGTGATCATCTTTTTAAATCAGCATCAATCAAAGCCTATCACATTAACACCTCTCACCCATAATGATTGTGAATTACTCTCTAACGAGGCCATGATTAACTCCTCTGTCAGTGATAATTATATTCGCAATTTTGACGCTGTAAGAAAGAAGCTTAATTTACAGTGTGTGAAAGGGGAGCGCTTTGTTTTTTTCTATGGTGATAAATTACAAACTAATGGCTTAGGGCGTGTCTTTTTAGCGCATTGCGCTAAGAACGAAGATAATCCATTTAGCTATTGCGATAATTACTTTTACTATTCTTGGAAATACTAATGAAAATCTCAGGGAAACTTTTATGTTTTTTATCGGCCCTGATTTTTATCTTGGTCGCCACTTATGCAGCAACAAGATTATTAACTATCAAAAATGAAGGTATGATGGTTTGTTCAACAAAGGGCATTATGCGCTTTGAAAATATGGAAGATGAGAATGTGAATGGCAATATTCATTTCTCTTTTGGTGCTAATGGCAAAGGCTCTATTGTGGTTGAGGGGTATACTACCTCTAAAGCGGGTTGGCTCTATTTACAACGTTATGTGAAATTTGATTACACCACAAAGCGGGTTTCCCCCACCGAGCGTCACTATTTTGTCAGTCAATGGGAGTCTAGTGCCTCCTCGATTGATGAGTCTCCCGATGTTATTTTTGATTATTTTATGCGTGAAATGTCAGATAGTCATGATGGATTATTTATTAACGCACAAAAGCTAAATGAAAAAACGTTATTACTCAGTTCGCTCAATTCCCCACTCTATATTTGTACCTTAAAACCCGGCAGTAAATTCGATTAAAAATCCACATTACTTTCTCGCTCAATAAATATTGGGCGAGCGTTGCGACGTATTCTTGCGAATATTCCCTCTCTCATACTGTCCCCCCATCGACGGAAACATTGACTATTTATGCCTGCTAAGGACGCCGCATAATGAGTTCGGCTTAAGACATAAAGGGCTAACCTAGAAATAGCACTTTTTGTATATAGACTAGATTTAGCTTTTTCTCATCCTTGAGCTGGCATTGAAATATTAGTGATATCCCGCACATCTTTCCCGCTGATTTGTACTGCCTTTTTGCACCTTTTCAACATCCTTCTAACAAACTTAAATTGTCTTTTTTTTCATCTTCTTTGTGTGTTTTTTTATAAATTTAAACAGATAAAAAAAGGCAATTAACAGCACAGACAAATAAAAACAAGGCTAAATAAGCATAAATATCAGAATATAAAACTATATGTTTATCTTTTATGGATTTATATGTTGTTTTTATTTTTAGCCGTTATAGTGAATTTGAAACCAAGGTCTGCGTTTAAAAAATCACCACGCAGACATGATGGGTAACTGTAAACCGTTAAACGGCTTCCTGGAGGAAATAAAAATGGGTGATGCATTAGGTCTGATTGAAACTAAAGGGTTAGTGGCATGTATCGAAGCCGCTGATGCGATGTGCAAAGCCGCCAATGTTGAATTGATTGGTTATGAAAACGTTGGTTCAGGTCTCGTGACTGCGATGGTGAAAGGCGACGTAGGGGCAGTGAAAGCTGCGGTAGATTCAGGTGTGGAATCAGCGCAACGGGTGGGTGAAGTCGTCACATCACTTGTGATTGCTCGTCCTCACAATGACATCAACAAAATTGTTATCAAACACAAGGCATAGTCTTTGCCTTAGGAGAACGTATGGGTGATGCATTAGGACTTATTGAAACTCAAGGGCTAGTGGCATGTATTGAAGCCGCTGATGCGATGTGCAAAGCCGCCAATGTTGAATTGATTGGTTATGAAAATGTTGGCTCAGGTTTAGTCACTGCAATGGTAAAAGGCGATGTGGGTGCCGTTAAAGCCGCTGTAGATTCTGGCTTAGAAGCGGCTCAACGTGTAGGTACGGTGGTCACTTCATTAGTCATCGCTCGTCCACATAACGATATTCAAAAAATCGTTGCCCAGTACAAAGTGACTGAATAACGAAGGAAATAAATATGAAAGAAGCACTCGGTCTAGTGGAAACCAAAGGTCTAGTCGCTTGCATTGAAGCTGCTGACGCAATGTGTAAAGCAGCCAATGTGGAACTGATTGGTTATGAAAACGTCGGTTCAGGTTTAGTGACTGCCATGGTGAAAGGCGATGTCGGTGCAGTTAATGCAGCGGTTGAGTCTGGTGTTGAGGCGGCAAAACGTATCGGCACAGTAGTGACTTCTCGTGTTATTGCAAGACCACATAACGATATCGAGAAGATTGCAGAGCAACATAAAGCCTGATTATTCAGGTGCTGCCAAGCAAAAAACGTTATTCAGCTAAATTTTTAACTCCTGTATGGGGGAAAACATGGTTGCATTAGATAAAGATTTGCAATCCCGACAACTGGCTCGCGAGCTAGTTCGTAACGCGAAAAATGCACAACAACAATATGCGAAATTTTCGCAGGAAAAAATCGACAATATAGTCAAACACATTGCATTTGAAGCTGCTCGTCACGCAGAAGAGTTGGCAAAAATGGCCAGCGAAGAGACCGGCTTTGGTAAATGGCAAGACAAAGTACTGAAAAATACCTTTGCGTCATTGCGTGTGTATGAACATATGAAAGACCTAAAGACCATTGGCATTATCAATGACGATAAAGTGAAAAAAGTCATGGATGTGGGGGTACCTTTAGGGGTTATTACAGCGTTAGTGCCTTCCACTAACCCAACTTCAACCATTATCTATAAAACCCTAATTGCACTGAAAGCAGGTAATGCGATTATTTTTTCACCGCACCCTAATGCGAAACAGTGTAGTTTCCGCGCGCTAGAAATTGTCAAAAAAGCCGCACTAGAAGCGGGAGCACCTGAGGGAATTGTCGATGGTGTGACATTGCTGACATTGGGAGCGACAAAAGAATTAATGCACAGCAAAGATGTGTCATTAATCTTAGCTACTGGCGGTGAAGGAATGGTGCGTGCGGCTTATGCATCAGGCACACCAACTATCAGTGGTGGTCCAGGTAATGGCCCTGCCTTTATCGAGCGTAGTGCGGATATCAAAAAAGCAGTGAGCGATATCATCACCAGTAAAACATTTGATAATGGCGTGATCTGCGCTTCAGAACAATCCATCATCGTAGAACGTTGCATTTATAACGAAGTTCACCGTGAGCTATTAGCGCAAGGTGCTTATTTTATGAATGATGAAGAAGCAGCGAAAGTCGCTTCTATGTTATTGCGCGCTAATGGCACGATAAATCCTGCGGTGGTTGGTAAAGATGCTATCTATTTAAGCCAGCGCGCCGGTTTTACTGTACCTGCTAATACCCGCGTCTTGATTGCACTACAAGATACTGTTTCACCGAAGAATCCCTATTCACGGGAAAAACTGTGCCCAATCTTAGGTATGTATATTGAAGAAGATTGGCAATCAGCCTGTCATCGTGTGGTGCAATTGCTCACTAACGAAGGCTTAGGTCATACCTTAGTGATCCATACCCAAAATGAAGATGTTATTCGTCAGTTCTCTTTAGAAAAACCCGTTAATCGTATTTTAATTAATACTCCGGCGGCATTAGGTGGTATTGGCGCAACAACCAATATTACTCCTGCGTTAACCCTAGGTTGTGGTGCGGTAGGCGGTGGTTCTAGCTCAGATAACGTCGGCCCGATGAATTTACTGAATATTCGTAAAGTCGGTTATGGGGTACGTAGTGTTGAAGAGTTAAAACAACCTTGTCCATTAGCACAAGAAGCTGCTCAACCTGCTGTTTCTAGCGCAAATTACCACACCAGCATTCTTGATGATGATCGTTTTCGTTCACCTTCTTTAACCCCTGTTCATGCGGAATGTGCAACAGCACAACGTCAAACACAAGGTGATGATCGCTTTGGCGCGTCCCCTTATACAACGACAGTCAGTGCGTGTGCACAACAAGTGATTGAACAAGGTGAGATCACCGAAGAGAACGTGGAGCGCATTATCAAAGAAGTTCTCGGACGTCTGGGTAAATAACTCATTGATAGAAGGCGATATAAACCATGATCCTCGCAAAGGTAATCGGACACGTAGTCGCGACACAAAAAAGCCCTGAACTGAAAGGAAGCAATTTATTAATGATAGCGACCTTAGATGATGAGCTTAATCCACTGAAAAATAAAACCTATGTTGCAGTGGATAGTGTGGGTGCAGGTATCAACGATGTGGTGTTGGCTGAAGAATACTTCGCACTAAACAAAGATCGTTACAAGGCGATGCCCGTGGTTGCCATTGTTGAGAAGGTTTATCGGGACAGTAAGGAGTAATAACGACATGAGTGAGTTTCTGATAAAACCCAAAATTCAGTTTGGCACCAATGCACTGAATTTTCTCTCTGGGTTAACTGCCCGCCGCGCATTTGTGGTGACAGATAAAGCAATGGTGAAGTTTGGCTTTGCAGATAAAGTCACTGAAAAATTAATGCAACGAGGTATTGAGTTTCAAATCTATGATGATGTTGCATCAGATCCTGATATTTCTGCCATTGTCAGTGGTATGAAAATAATGGATGCCCATTATCCTGATTTGGTTATCGCACTCGGCGGTGGATCTGTTATCGATGCTGCTAAAGCCGTTATGTACTCCCTCTGGCATACCCGTAAAGAGCACAGTAGAAGTAAACCGCAGTTTATTGCGATCCCCACGACCAGTGGTACTGGCTCTGAAGTGACCTCTTTTTCAGTGATCAAATCACGCAGTGAAAAACTGGTATTGGTCGATGAGTTTATGTTGCCTGATATCGCGATCCTCGATCCTGAACTTGTGAAATCTGTACCTCCTGCAATTACTGCTGATACGGGTATGGATGTCCTTTGCCATGCATTAGAAGCTTATGTGTCTAAAGCTGCATCTGATTTTTCTGATGCGATGGCAGAAAAAGCAGTCAAATTAGTGTTTAGCCATCTGCTTGATTGTCATCAT
>NZ_BAABMO010000067.1:0-7183 GCF_054767435.1 Proteus sp. MB838 | reverse complement strand
GTGCCAACTGGCAAAAACAAAAGCGCAAAATTCAACGTCTGCATTCTCATATTGCCAATATCAGGAAAGACTACCTTCACAAAGTCACCAGTGAAATCAGCAAAAACCACGCAATGATTGTCATTGAGGACTTAAAGGTCAGTAACATGTCTAAATCGGCAAAAGGTACGACAGAACGGTATGGACGGAACGTAAAAGCTAAATCTGGTTTAAACCGCTCAATACTGGAGCAGGGCTGGTATGAAGTGCGCCGTCAGCTTGAGTACAAGCAGCTCTGGCGAGGAGGTCAGGTACTGGCAATACCCCCTACACCAGTCAGAAGTGCGCTTGCTGTGGTCATACAGCAAAGGAAAACCGGCAGTCACAAAGTCAATTCGAGTGCCTTGAATGTGGATATACAGCGAATGCTGATATCAACGGGGCACGTAACATTTTAGCGGCAGGACATGCCGTGCTTGCCTGTGGAGGGAGGGTGCAGTCAGACCGCCCGTCGAAGCAGGAACCCGCCGAGGTGATTCAGACATCAGTCTGAACGCAGTAGGGATCCACGTCCTTTAGGGCGTGGAGGATGTCAACTGGTAAAAAACACGCTTATCAAGCGAGATAAAGCATGGCTTGTCTCGCTTGTGGCTCTTTCTTTCAAGGCAAAAGTAGCTCTCCTTCCCTTTTTATACCTCATATAAAATCTATTTACCCCATGAATAAATGCAATGGTTTTATGATGAATTAGTCATGTTTTTTCTAAGAGATTATTTTTCTATATTTATAGATTTGTGTGAATTAATAGATTTATTATATTAGTTTCGTATAAGAAACAATTAAAATAATTTTATTTATCTCTTTTGTATTATTGTGAAAATAGTATTTAAAAATGTTTGTTTATTCATCGTTTTAATGATGAAGGGATAATTATTAGTTAATTTTTTGCTCTTTTTATTTTTCCTAAAAATGCTATTTTAGTGTTTTTTATAATAGGGTTTATTTTGTTTAATTTTTTTATTTTCAATAAGATGTGTTTTCATTTATTGAAAATGCCACATATTGATAAATTATAATCTTGTTAAAATATCTTGAAAAGTTCATTATTCACAGCGTATTAATAAATACAAAAACCTCTAATAAATAAGGATCTCAACTGTATGTGTTATTAATCTAATATTTAGACTATTTATTTTAATAGCCATAAATAGATGACGTTCTTAATTAATTCGTTGTACCGGAAACCATTCGCATAGGGAGTACGGTATTTTTTTTATCAGCACAATTCCACTAACTATGAAAAAAACAAAACATTTATTTAAAACAAAGGGTTGTAATATTCCTTTTACTTCTGTGATGATGGTAAGTTTTGTCTTAATGGGCTGTAACGATCAATCGACTCAGCCAACCAAGCCTGCTATCCCAGAAGTGGGAGTCTATACTGTCAAAGAGGAAATTCTTCCATTAACGGTCGATTTGCCAGCAAGAACGGCATCTTATCGTGTCTCACAGGTGCGCCCACAAGTCGATGGTATTTTAGAAAAACGTCTATTTACTGAAGGTAGTGATGTTAAAAAAGATCAACCACTGTATCAAATAGATAAAAAACCTTACGAAACTCAGGTAGCTAAAGCACAAGCGGCTTACGATAATGTGAAAAAATTAGCTGCCCGTTATAAATCTTTACGTGCCACTAATGCCATTAGTCAGCAAGAATATGACGATGTAGTTTCACGCCTTGATCAAGCTAAAGCCGATTTAAATCAAGCAAAGATTAACCTTGGCTATACCCAAGTTTTATCACCTATTAGCGGCAAAATCAGTCGCTCTTTTGTTAGTGAAGGGGCATTAGTGAGTAGTGGACAAAATCAGCCATTAGCGACCATCACACAGCTTGATCCTATCTATGTGGATATTACTCAACCTATTACTAACCAACTGAAATTAAAGTCACTGATCCAACAAGGTGTCGTCACTGATAGTGAAGATAAAATGGATGTGACGCTGTTTTTAGAAGATGGCTCTCAGTACCCTTATACCGGTACATTAAGTTTTTCCGAAGTCCAAGTTGAGCCAAGTACAGGCTCAGTGACATTACGCGCCAAATTCCCTAATCCACAGCACCAATTATTACCAGGAATGTATACCAAAGCTCGCATTATGCAAGGAACTCAAGAGAAAGCGATTGTTGTGCCACAACAAGCGATTACCTTTGATGCCCGTGGTAAATCCATCACATATATCGTTGATCAACAACAAGTATTACAAGCAAGAGATGTTGAAATATTAAAACCACAAGGTAATGGATGGATCATAAAACAGGGATTACAAGCTGGCGATAGGATCATGACAGAAGGTCATCATCGTGCAAAACCGGGCGTAAAAGTCAATGCGGTTCCTGCTAACAACATTTCATTAAAGACCACCTTAGAGTAAGTCTTCATTTAGGTAATACATTATTATGTCTCGATTTTTTATTAATCGGCCAATACTTTCGTGGGTGATGGCTATTGTTATTATGATTGCAGGAGGATTGTCGTTAATAAAACTTCCTGTGAGTCAATATCCTGAAATTGCAGCTCCAGCGATAATGATCACCGCAGTTTATCCCGGTGCATCGGCTGAAACAGTGCAAGACACGGTTGTTCAAGTTATTGAGCAAGAGCTTAGCGGATTAGATGGCTTCCGTTATTTAAGTTCAAATAGTAATACGGATGGTAGCTTTGAAGTTATCGCCACTTTTGAACAAGGTACGGATAGTGATATTGCGTTGATGCAGGTACAAAATAAACTGCAATTAGCAACTCCTAAGTTACCCCTTGAAGTACAACGACAAGGGATGAGGGTAGTGAAATTCCAGATTAACTTTATGCAAGTGGTTGCCCTTGTAGATGAATCTGGAAAATTAGATGCCTTTGATTTAGGTAATTACCTTGCCTCACATATGAAAGATCCTATTTCTCGTATTGATGGTATGGGGGATATTCTGTTATTGGGATCACCACGCGCTATGCGTATTTGGCTTGATCCGGATAAACTGACCAATTATCACCTGATGCCGAAAGATATTGCCGCGGCTATCCAAGATGAGAATGTACAGGTGTCCGCCGGGCAGTTAGCGGGCTTACCGGCATTAAAAGGTGTTGAGTTAAACGCAACCATTACCAGCTCATCACGTATGGTATCAGTGGATGAATTCAACCATATTCTATTAAAAGTGAATCTTGATGGCTCACAAGTTCTGTTACAAGATGTAGCGAAAGTCGAAGTAGGGGCAGATAATTTCTCTATTTCAAGCTTATACAATGGTAAACCGTCTGCGGGTATGGCTATGCGCTTAGCGCCCGGAGCTAATCTACTTGATGTGTCTAAAAAAGTAAAAGAGGTTGTGGAAGCTCAGTCGCAGTTTTTCCCTCAAGGTGTAAAAGCCCTTTTCCCTTATGACACAACGCCTTCTGTAAAATCGTCCATTAGCTCTGTGGTAAGAACGATTGTCGAAGCTTCCATCTTAGTGTTCTTGGTTATGTTCCTGTTCCTACAAAATATTCGGGCAACCTTGGTGCCAACATTGGCTATACCGGTTGTTTTATTAGGAACTTTTGGTGTATTAGCCGCATTAGGTTTAACTATCAACGTATTAACGATGTATGCCATGGTGCTCGCAATCGGCTTGCTGGTGGATGATGCCATCGTTGTGGTTGAAAACGTTGAACGGATCATGCATGAACAGGCGATTTCGGTAAAAGAAGCGACTATTCTCTCGATGACGCAAATTCAAGGGGCGTTAGTGGGGATTGGTCTTGTTTTATCAGCAGTCTTTGTGCCAATGGCATTTTTTGGTGGATCGGCTGGGATTATTTATCGCCAGTTTGCAGCGACTATTGTTGTCGCGATGGCATTATCAGTGCTTATCGCATTAACATTTACACCCGCATTATGCGCGTCCATATTGAAAAAGCCACAACCTAAGGTGAAGAAACGTCGTGGATTCTTCTGGCTGTTCAACCGTTTCTTTGATAGAGGAACTAACTATTACGAGAAGGGGGTACGCAATATCTTGTACCGTCGAGGCCGTTATATGTTTATTTTCCTCATTATTACCGTTGGAACAGGGTGGTTATTTACGCAATTACCTAAAGCCTTCTTACCAAATGAAGACCAAGGGGTTGTGATGATTGAAGTCCGTATGCCAGCAAATAGTACCGCTGAGCGTATGGAACAAACCATGGCAGAATTTAGGGATTATTTACTGACCGAAGAAAAACATCTGGTTAAAACAGTATTTACTGTTAATGGCTTTAACTTTGCAGGTCGTGGTCAAAATGCGGGTATGGCATTTGTTAACTTGGCTGATTGGTCAGAGCGTAAAGGAAAAGGAGAAGATGTTTTCTCATTAGTGGCACGAGCACAGCAACACTTTAACTCTATCCGTGATGGTATGGTTATTGCGTTCCCACCACCTGCTATTATGGAGATGGGGAATGCGATGGGATTTGATTTCTACTTACAAGATAATGCGGGTTTAGGCCATACTGAATTGGTTAAAGCTCGTGATAAATTCCTCGAATTAGCAGCACAAAGTCCAGTATTAACTAATGTTCGCCCGAACGGTAAAAACGATGAACCTCAATTACGTGTTGTGATTGATAAAGAGCGTGCAAGAGCATTACAACTGCGTTTATCTGATATTAACGATACATTATCTGCCGCATGGGGATCGATGTATGTAAATGATTTTATTGATGAAGGTCGTGTTAAACGTGTTTATCTACAAGGGGAAGCCTCAGCGCGTATGTTGCCAACCGATCTGGATAAATGGCATGTTCGTAATCAGCGCGGTGAAATGATCCCATTCAATGCCTTTGCAACAACACAATGGTATATGGGGCCACCGAAATTAGAGCGTTTTAATGGGCTATCAGCGATTGAGATCTTAGGTGAACCAGCGCCAGGTTACAGTACGGGTGACGCGATGCTGGCAATTGCAGATATTATGAAACAATTGCCATCTGAAATCAGCCTAAGCTATAGCGGTCTGTCTTATGAAGAAATTCAAACACAAGACCAAGCACCTGCATTATATGTGATGACAATTCTGTTTGTTTTCTTAAGCTTAGCGGCACTCTATGAAAGTTGGTCAGTACCTTTCTCTGTCGCTTTAGTGGTGCCATTTGGTATTTTAGGGGCTGTTATCGCAACACTGTTACGAGGTTTATCCTCAGATGTCTATTTCCAAATAGGTTTGATGACCACCATTGGCCTATCAGCGAAAAATGCCATCTTAATTGTTGAGTTTGCTAAACATCTTTATGAGAAGGATGGTAAACCATTAATCGATGCGGCAGCAGAAGCGGCAAGAATGAGACTACGCCCTATCATTATGACCTCACTCGCCTTTACTTTTGGGGTATTACCTATGGCACTTGCTTCAGGCGCAGGGCAAGGTAGTCAGCACTCTGTCGCAACAGGGGTAATTGGCGGTATGCTCGCATCCACTTTCTTGGCTATTTTCTTTGTACCACTGTTCTATGTCTTTGTGGTTAAACTATTTTCACGAAAAAAAGCACATGTGAGTATTGAGGAAATAGATAAGTAATAGAATTATCTCGCAGTGAGATTTAAGCGTAAAAATAACCCAAACCATAGCGATGACTGTGGTTTGGGTTTTATTTTTAGGTTAGTTTAATCTTGGTGAGGAGATTTTAGTTTAACTTTTAATAGTCTTACGGCATTGGCGGTCACTAAAGCTGTTGCTCCTGAGTCAGCCAATACGGCAACCCAAAGTCCAGTGATACCGAATAAACTGGTGACTAAGAATATCGCTTTTAAACCCAATGCTATGGTAATGTTTTCACGTATAATTTTACGTGTTGCACGAGATAGCTGAATAATTTCGGGTAAGCCAGTTAAACGATTATGGGTTAATGCTGCGTCGGCAGTTTCTAAGGCGACATCTGTACCACTTCCCATCGCAACACCAATGGTAGCCGCTTTCATTGCTGGTGCATCATTAATACCATCACCCACCATCATTGTGTTATGTGTTTGACTGATTTCCATCACTGAGGTGACTTTATCTTCAGGGAGCAATCCTGCACGGAAATCCATACCCAGTTTTTGTGCAATCGCAGCCGCTGCTCTTGGGTTATCACCGGTTAACATCACGGCATTGATATTCATCGATTTCAACACTTTCATTGATTCGATAGCATCGTTGCGCAATGTATCTTGCATCGCAATCACACCAATGAACTGATCTTCTTTTAATACCACCACAACGGTTTTGCCTTCATCTTCAAGACGAGCGACTTGTTGTTGCCATTGTGCAGATAATGGTGTGGTTTCTGATAATTGTGTTGGGGCACTGACCAGAATATGTTGATTATTTAAATAACCTTCAATCCCTTTACCCGCTAAAGCCTTGCGATTATCGGCTTCCACAACATCAATTTGTTGCTCTTGTGCTTTATTAATAATGGCTTTTGCGAGAGGGTGATGAGAGCCAACTTCTACAGAAGAAGCCAACATCAGTAGCTCTTTCTCATTAAAGCCTACATTTGCTATGACATCAGTGACTTGAGGTTTACCCTCTGTTAATGTGCCTGTTTTATCTAGAGCAACGGTATTGACTGTGCCCAGTTGTTCAAGTGCTGCACCACCTTTAATTAAGGCACCTCGTTTTGTTGCTGCTGCCAGTGCTGATGTAATGGCGGCTGGTGTTGAAATAACCAGAGCACAAGGACAACCAATTAATAACAGTGTTAAACCACGGTAGAACCAAGTTTCCCAAGGTTGAGCGAATAATAAAGGTGGAATAATGATCACTAATGCGGAAAACAGCATAATCAGTGGTGTGTAATAGCGACTGAAGCGGTCAACAAAACGTTCAATGGGCGCTTTACGCTCTTCCGCTTCTTCGATCAGTTGTAAAATACGGTCGATGGCATTTTGCCCCTGTTCAGAGACCACTTTCATTTGCACCGAGCGATCAACAGATAAACAGCCAGCAGCGACTTTTTCACCCTGTAAACGTTCGACCGGCACCGATTCACCCGTTAATGCGCTTTCATCAAAACTTGCAAAAGCAGTAATTAATTCGGCATCTGTGGGTAAGCGCGCACCTGGTGCAATTTCAATAATATCGCCGGGGCGCAATTGAGCTACAGGGACTGTCTGTTTTTTACCCTCTTTGATTACCACCGCT
>NZ_BAABMO010000066.1:0-8456 GCF_054767435.1 Proteus sp. MB838 | reverse complement strand
GGGGGCTTGCACTGAAGCCCCTATTTTGCAGTATGTTCCTTTTAATAAACCTTAATCTTTACTTAGTGCAGCAATGCTATAGATACCATCCTTACATGTAGGACAGTACTTTGAACCACTGTATTCATTTTGGCAAAGCACACAAAACCAGTCTGTTATAGGCACTAAAGGTTTTAACCATCGATAAATACCTTCCTGCATTTCATTTCTGATTTGCTGATTGATAAAACTCAAGCAGTGGATACAACGTTTCTCTGATGATTTATCACTATGCTCAAACCAATAAGTTTCGTCATCGGTTATTAAGCTCAGATTCTCTCCACAATGAAGGCACGTGTATTGTACTAAAGGGTCACTAACCGCCGCTCGGACACCGATAGGCTTAAGGTTCGGGGTATTTGCAATATACAGGCGAGGCGTCTCTAATTCCGGTAATGTTGTTGTCATAGCATGGTTACCTTAGTAAGAAATTATCTCTTCTTAACAGGCGCACGAAACCCGACGGAGTACCGTCTAACAGGCTGCTAGGTTATGTGGGGAATGCTGAAAAGAAGAGAGGATGAGTCAGTGAAAACTAAGCGCGTGATTGTTGAATTCGTGCAGATAGCCATAGTTCCACTTCGCTCTTGAGCCAGCGTGAGCTACGACCTAACTTAATCGGTTTAGGGAATTCACCGTCTTGAATGAGTTTATAGAACCACTTATCGGTTAAGCCTGTTAACTGCGTAATGAATTTCATGTCAATAAGCTTGTCTGCGAGAAGAGAAGCGGGTGTTGAAGTAGTCGTTGCGTTTGTCATGAGAACAGCTCCTGCTTGAATTAAATTCAGAAGCGATATCGATTGAAGGAAAGAGATATCACTTGGTGTCATGACATCCGTTCCTCAGTGATTAATTATCGGCTACAACCTACAACTCGGTTTCCATCTTTGTAGGGTTTGCTGTAATCCTTAGCAAGGTAGCTAAGCTTATCAACACAGTTTTTATAATCCTTCTCAAAGCTATCGGAGCCTTTATGCAGGTATCGGATAGGATTAATATCGTAACTACAGACATGAATAATCCCATCATTCAGCATTTCAATTCCTAATGCGCTATGCCATGCCTGATTGATCCTTGAATATAAATTCTTGGTTGTTTCCCCCCACTCATCATCACATTGAAAACGACCTAATGTGAAGAAGGCATCCTTGTTGAAGAGCAGAACACAGTGATAATGGGGATTCTCACATTTAGGACCTATCTCTCTAACCCATAGGTTTTTTAACCCATTAGGATAGACACGTTGACCCTGCTTACGTTTTTTCAACTCATAAGCTTTTAGCTGGGCTTTTAGAGAATCAAAGAACCGTGATATCACGCGAGAATCTTTCTTACATTCGGTGTGTTGTGGGAACCGAAGATCTATTCTGATAATAAATAATCGAGGATGTTTATCTAAGGCTGTTTTTAAGGTTCGTTCTATCTTCCTACTGATATTTGGATTGATTGTTTTAAGCTTCTTTGTCTTAGTTTCATTATGTGGTTTCATGCTTGCCCTATCTCGTTATGTAACAGCATAACGTCGTAGGGTAAGTACTTTTTTATTGATGAATGGTAATGACTAGAAGATTAACTGTTGTCTTATGGGTAGGAGTATCTGGTAGATGTCGTTATGTATGTTAGGGATCTATGAATAGGTATATATATTACTATACCAACGCTAGAAAGTAGCTTTAGCCTACTGAGCCATGTCATTTTCAAGCCTATTTTAACTCTGACATTGATGCATCAGAATGTCGATATAGGATAAAAAGACATTACTGAGAGTATCTACATCGCTGATTGCTTTTTGCTCAATTGCTATTGTTGTTTTATTTTATTTGTTTAAAATCATTTCTTTGTATGAAGTGCTGCACTACATTGTAGGGAGTTATCTGGATATGAAGCATTGAAGTACACCATTGCATTCGAAGCTAGAATAGGTGTGCAGGCAAAGGTATCATTATAGGTAGGGTAGCCATGTAGCTATTTTCACAGAAAACGATTGATGAATTTGAAGTAGGGTAACGATATGGCTAAGCGTGTCACTGTTAACATTACCTCGACAAAAGTACAGAACTATCTTGATAAGCAAGGATCACGATCCGCTGCAATTAATAAAATTCTTGAAGATACAATTCCAGAAGAGAGCTTAGACTATCAGGATGAGAAGGATGATAATTTTACTAAAATAGGGTCAAAAGAATTATCTAATAACTTGATGCATATTTACTATAAGAACAAAAATCGTCACGATGATAAACATGGTCATTCTTGTGAAGAAGAGCTACACATTGATTTAGTTCGACAGGTTATTAAATGCCGAGGGAATGGTTATCTAAGCATACCAATAGAAAAAAAGGGAGAATTCATTAATGCTAAAGATGAATTTAATTTTCTCAATATGTTAAAACGCCATGATTTAGTTCATCAACTTATAAGCGAAAGAGTGAAATTTAGAGCTAAAGGGAATGAAAATACTTATAAATTTTTTGATTTTATCATCCATCTGGTTAATCAAGTAGAAATTAAAATTGTAGAAATAAAATATAATGACGAGCCTTATGTGAAGGTTTTTATTGAATTTTCATGGGATATGATATTTGTAGATATAAAAAATAGTTCATTCAGAATTTATGATTACAATAGCATTAATTATTATCGATATAGTCATTACATGACGAAATTTAATAATGAAGGGAAACCTAAGTTTAGTTTAACTCAAGGGAAATATGGTGGGTATTTTATTGATTTTTTAGGTACGGAAAAACCGACTAGTTATTTCATGAGTTTAGTTTCAAAAAGCAGAAAAGAGCCTATTCTCTATATCCATACCGATAATATTAAAATAAAAACTAAAGGTATGATTAGAATGGATGAACTGAATGAGAGCGTTCAGAACTCTGTGTCGCGTTAATTGTATTTATTTTCAAACCTACATTATCTCTTTGTTATTTATCAAGGAGATAATTTATTATGTCAACATCAAACCTCATTTCTAATGTATTAACTAAAACACTGCCTCAATCCCTTTCACATCTACATGCTCAAATCGAAAGCAAATTGAATGCCATCATTCACTATTCCCCGACGATTGGTTTAATGGGGAAAACAGGTGCCGGTAAATCCAGCTTATGTAATGCTTTATTTCAAACTAATGTTTCGCCTGTTAGTGATATTCACAGCGGTACACATGAAGCTAAACATTTTGAAATGCAGCTAGGCACACGAACATTAACTTTTGTTGATTTACCGGGTGTCGGTGAAAGTATCGCGAGCAACGATGCTTATCACTCGCAATATCAGCAATTATTACCGAAACTTGATTTAATTATCTGGGTATTGAGGGCTGATGAACGTGCGTGGATATCGGATGATTGACTTATCAATTTCTAACAGAACAGCGTGGCTATGATAAAACACGGTTCCTTTTTGTTTTAAATCAAGCCGACAAAATTGAACCATGTCGAGAGTGGGATCTTGAACAGCATAGTCCTTCAGATAAACAATATCAGCACTTACAGCAGAAAGATGAGGGATATGCAGGGTAATGAAGCTCGTCATGACCGCTTAGCGGTTCGGCTATCACTGATTATTAGCCGATTATTGGCAGGGGAAACATTATCCTTAAAAGCGCTCGCTGACGAATTTGGCGTGTCGGAAAGAACGCTTCAACGAGATTTTAATCAGCGATTATCTCATCTTGACCTTATCTCAGATAAAGAGGGATATCGTTTGTCTGGACGTTTAACGGCTTGGCGTCCACCCGATATTTTCACCTTTTTACAAAAAGTAGGGCTATCTCGTTATTTTCCGGGACTAACACGCAAGGCTGTTAATCACTTACTGCATAGTGACATTCATTATCCTTGTTTAGCTTGGCATACCTCGATTGAGGTACATCCCACCAGCGCAGAATGTTTTTATCGAATTATTACGGCAATTACGTCAACCGTTGATATTCGCATTCAACAAACAGATAGCGAGTGGTTACAACTGACACCTTATCGCTTAGTGCTTCAAGGCGCACACTGGTATCTCATTGCTTGTTTCACTCATCGGTTAGTCGTTATTCCTCTGGATAAAATTCAAGCTGTTCATATTACGGAGATTATGAGTTATCGAAGACAAGATATCTGCCAACTATCACAGGAAGATGACTTCATTCGAGGGTTACCTTATTTCGAAAGTTTTCAACGAACAATGACAGGTATTGATTATTAGTACCTGTTTTTCTTTATATTTAATTAATGGAACGTAAACATAATGTTTTCAAAATTACTCAATAAATTAATTGATCATTCAAGAACCCTAATAATTTTATTGGCTCTCCTTGGTATTGGTGTCTTGTATAAAGGATGCAGTGGTGAGGAAACAACTTACTATCGAGTAGGGGAAGTTAAAGGTGTTCAATCTTGTGGGCAGGTAGGCGCAAATAGTTATTTATGTGGTGTCGATATCTATGATACAAGCACTCAGAAATTGCTGGCTAATGAAACCATAGGGCTGAAGTCTAGACCGTATCCCGGGAATATCTTAATAAGTCAGTGCACGTTGAAAGGCTCCAAAATGGCGTGTACTAATGAATGGGCATATATGCGTTAAGTCACTTTTTTATTTGCCTGTTAATACACTGGATATTTCTAATATAAATTTATACTCATTTAATAAGCCTGTCGGGTGACCGACAGGCTTATTTGTCTTTATTCAAAGGAAATACATGATGAACTCAACAATATTAGTTAGTGATGACTTTGTAAATATTCAAGCCAATATAGTGACGCTATCAGAAAGGCAGGATTTTTGGCAAACCCACTTTGGCAGAGTGAAAGGCTTCGCCACATTTGAAGAGGTGATTTTCACTATTATGGGCCAGTTCTGTGATGAGTACACGGGAGGCTATTGGGAGTACTGCACCTTACCCAACGGTGGTGCATTTATTTACCCAGATTTGGCCTCTGAAAAACTCACGTTATTCAATATGCACAATGGTAATGAAGCAATACTCAGTCCAGAAGCAGCAGGTGTCGCTGTTTGCTTGATGCTGTATAGCCAGTGGCCATTTAGAACCGAAAGTGAATTACTGGTTGAACGGTTTTATCAGCTTCGTGACTACGCAATTCAACATCCTGAAAGCTCAGCTATTTTCCATCTTATCGATTAACCACTCCCTTAATTCACTCCTTCACTCTTTCAGTTTTACCTATCTTATTTATTTTCAAGGAAATTAATTATGACTCGTTTAGCTTCCCGCTTTGGTGCGGCGAATAGTATTCGTCGCGACCGCCCGTTAACCATAGAAGAATTATTTCGTACCGTACCGAGTGTTTTCTCAGAAGAAAAACACGATTCACGTAGTGAACGGTACACTTACATTCCGACCATTACCTTATTGGATAGCCTTCAAAAAGAAGGCTTTTATCCGTTCTTTGCTTGCCAGACTCGAGTGCGTGATACCAGTCGTCGAGAACACACCAAGCATATGTTACGGTTACGTCGTCATGACCAAATCACGGGTATACAAGTCCCTGAAATTATTCTCTTAAATAGCCATGATGGATCAAGTTGCTACCAAATGTTACCGGGCCTATTTAGAGCGGTATGTCAGAATGGTTTAGTCTGTGGAGATACCTTTGGTGAAGTACGTGTGCCACACAAGGGCGATGTAGTAGGTAAAGTGATTGAAGGGGCCTATGAGGTACTGGAAACGTTTGATACGGTCACTGAAAAGCGTGAACAGATGCAGTCACTATTGTTACCACCACCAGCACAACAAGCCTTGGCACAAGCAGCTCTGACCTATCGTTTTGGTGAGGAACATCAGCCTATTACAGAGGAGCAAGTATTACACCCTCGTCGCTGGGAGGATAAGAAAGATGATCTTTGGACGGTATATCAACGTTTGCAGGAGAATTTAATTAAAGGGGGATTGTCAGGCAGAAATGTAAAAGGTAAACGAGCTCGTACTCGTTCAGTGAATGGCATTGATGGTGACATCAAATTGAATAAGGCGCTGTGGGTGATGACTGAAAAGATGCATGAGTGTTTTCAAAGTAAATCAAAATATTCATATTAATGAATTATACGGGATATAAATGTGAATACGCTCATTATTTATGATTCAGCTATCATTATAATGAGCTTTATGATTAATTAGTGCTTATGATAGGGGAATACTACTAATTAAAGGAGCATTAAAATGTTTGATAGTTTACTGAGTATCGAATCTATTGTCGCACTATCTATTGGTGCTATATTTAGCTTCAAAATTGGAAAAGTAAATATCAGCATTAAGAATGACTTTAGAAATCAAAGCCCTGAGATAAATGGTAATAATAACTTAGTCATTTATAATCAAGCGATGGGAAATGTTAGAAAAGAGATTGCATTTTCTATAAAAATTGCAATTGTTGTGATGATGATTGTATTTCATTGGTTTCCTACTTTTTTTCTGAATCTCTTGATATCATTTTCATTCTTTCTACCGATATTTAGTTTATTCGGTATTGTGAATGTTATACGACTTAATGGTATTTATAGAGGATGGGATTTTTTATATTTTTTTGCATCATTAATGATGGGGATATTGTTTTATTGTTCAGCAACAATGATGACTAATTATATGTCTATTTATCCAGAGTTAACAGCAATTTACACAAAAATGTCAGAATATAGACTTATGGGGCTTTTTGATGCGCCAAATTATCTACACTATTTCATTCTTGTGGTTATGACTAGTATTGCTTGCCCAGCCTTAATAATTATAGGTTTTTATCTTACTTTTGCATATACAAAAGCAAGGGATGGAAACGAGGTTTTCCGGTATGCATCTACATTACTGCTTTCTGGATATGTAGCTTACTTATTTATATCAGGTGTTTTCTTTTCGCCAGACCGAGCAAATCATGAGCAATTTTTATTAATTCTGGCTTACCCATTTAAAGTTGTTTTATCATTTTTTGTTTAAAATTTAGTAGTATGTTTTATTCAATAAGTATCAGTTTTACTCAGATTCTAAAGAGTGTCTCAAGTGTAAGAGAATGAAGTGAAGGTGTAATGTCATTATTATGTGAAAAGAAAGCTTATTACCTGCGGTAGTCAACAAAATCTCTTTATGTATTCAGATACATAGTTTTCTATTTCCTTTAGCTAAATAGTAAAACTTAAATGCGGGTACATTTGCGGGTATAAAAACAATAAATAAAAATATATTATTTAAATTTCATGTTGTTAGTCTTTTTTTGCGAGTCCGGCCTTCGCACCATAAGAACATCAATGGACGTCAACAGACGTCTTTTTTTGTATCTGAACTCCCAGTTTTACAAGGCTTTTCCCCACTTTTCAGTCTTCCCAAGTATACTAAGGTCAACCTTGCGTCCCTTTAAGCCGACAAACCATTGATATCTTAAAACAGATCTATCAATTCTGTGGTAATCATTCGCTAGTCTTTATCGATAATGACAATCCGAGAGAAAACACGGTAAACAATGCATTACGTGTAGTGGGCTATGATATTAAGACCGAAGTCTGTGAACATGGTTTTAGAACAATGGTCTGTAGTTCATTGGTTGAGTCAGGCTTGTGGTCAAAAGATACAGTAGAAAGGCAAATGCGTCATTGCCCACTTCCCCTAAAATGACACAGCTATAATTAAATTTTGCCCCAAAATTTCAGAGACCATAATGAAAAAAGTTCGTTTTGCTAAAACTCAAATTGTGAATATCTTAAAGCTCGCAGATTCAGGTATGACAGTTGACGATATTTGCTACCAAAATAGGATCAGCAATGGCATATACTAAATTTGAAAATAAAACTATGGCGCTATGTAATTCATTGAGGTTAACCATTAAAATTGCTTGAAGAGAAAATAATAATCTTAAAAATATTTGTAGAAGTCAGCCTCTAACACCATGCAATAAAAGAGTCTTTCGCAAAAAAGGTTGATATGGTCATTAGATTTTATATATCACCGTTTGTATTGTAATAACCGAGCCAAGATACAGTCTCTTCTTGATAAGAGAGTTGTAAATATTGAGTGATATTGGTAAACACTTAACATCAACTCGCTAATTCTATAGCTTAAACACTTGCTCACGATGCCAATGGATAAATGTATCCTTCGGATGTTCTTTTGTGTTTTTAGGTAGGCCAATTACCTTATTTGAAAATTGCCAAAATAATTGCTCTACCATTTGATTACCATTCACACCGCTAGAAACTAATAATTTCATATTATCATCAATACTGATTGCGCCCATATCAAAGGCAGAGTGGTGTAATGCGCATAATGCCAACCCATTATTGATAGTACATGGGCCGCCGAATTGCTTCCATTTTATCCAAAACACCGTAAAACCCCGTCCTTCAGGTCGGGGATATAAGGCGCGGTTTTTTAACTAACTCGGTGTTTCCTGTTGCTCAATGTACTGGCGGATA
>NZ_BAABMO010000065.1:0-10625 GCF_054767435.1 Proteus sp. MB838 | reverse complement strand
CAATGATTTCTTGTGATGAAATATTTTCACGATACATTCTAGGAATGCGAGTACCCATGCGGTTTCCTCCTAGATGTAAGTTATAGCGATCGGGGGCTTTACCCACCAGTCCGACTTCCGCCAACATCGCTCGACCACAACCGTTAGGACACCCTGTTACACGTACAACAATATGCTCATCACTGACTCCGTATTTAGCCATGATATTATCAAGGGTGTCGGTAAATACGGGAAGAAAACGCTCCGCTTCTGCCATGGCTAATGGGCAGGTTGGAAATGAAACACACGCCATGGCATGTTTACGCAGCGGTGTAACCTCATCATTAATTAAACCATATTGACGCGCTATCGCCTCAATCTGCTCTTTCTGTGCCTCTGGTACACCAGCAACAATCAAATTTTGATTAGCTGTTAAACGAAAGTCACCAAGATGCACTTTGGCAATTTCAGCAACCCCCGTTTTTAACGGCGCATTAGGTTTATCGATTAATCGACCACTTTCAATAAATAAGGTTAGATACCATTTGTTATCAACCCCTTTTAACCAACCAATTTGATCACCACGGTGAGTAAATTGATACGGTCGGATCATATCAAACATAACCCCTGAGCGGCGTTCAACTTCCTGTTTAAATGTTTCAATGCCAACGCGCTCTAAGGTGTATTTGGTTTTGGCATTTTTACGTTCAGTACGATTGCCCCAATCTCGTTGCGTCGTCACAATCGCTTCAGCGACTGCTAATGTTTTATCAATAGGAATATAACCAAATTCACTAGCTAAACGCGGAAAGGTTTTTTTATCACCATGGGTCATCGCAAGGCCGCCACCGACTAGCACATTAAAACCAACCAAATGCCCATTTTCTGCGATGGCAATAAAATTCATGTCATTGGCATGCAAGTCAACATCGTTATAAGGGGGGATCACCACCGATGTTTTAAATTTCCGAGGTAAATAGGTTTCACCTAAAATAGGCTCCTCATCCGTTGTCGCCACTTTCTCTTTATCTAACCAAATTTCTGCATAGGCATGGGTGCGTGGCAATAAATGCTCGGATAGTTTTTTGGCCCATTCATAAGCTTCTTGATGCAATGAAGATTGTTCAGGGTTTGAGGTACATAGCACATTTCGATTAACATCATTGGCGGTTGCAAGAGCATCAAGGCCTGTTGACGCTAGCATTTGGTGAGCCGGTTTAACATGGCCTTTTAAAATGCCATGAAATTGAAAAGTTTGACGATTAGTAATACGAATACTGCCATAGAGCGTATTTTCACTAGCAAACTTATCGATACTTAGCCACTGCTTTGGTGTGATGACACCGCCCGGTAAACGACAACGTAACATCATGGCATGACGAGGCTCTAGTAGCTGTTGGGCACGCTCGGCACGAATATCTCTATCATCTTGTTGGTACATACCGTGAAAACGAATTAATAAAAAATTATCGCCCTCAAAACCACCGGTTAGACCATTTTGTAGATCATCACTAATAGTGCCTCGTAAGAAATTACTCTCTTTTTTCATACGTTCACTATCAGATAGTTTTCCTTCAACCACTAAGGGCGCTTGAGTTTGTGATTTCATTTTAATAAACATCCCTCTGATAACGACGTGCTAAACGTAGCTCACTTAAATAATCATCTGCTTGTTCAATATTTTTATTGCCATGGGTCATTACTATTTCTAACAATGTTTGTTCAACATCTTTAGCCATTCTTGATGCATCACCACAAACGTAGAGATAAGCACCTTGCTGTAACCATTGCCAAATTTCCTGACCTTGCTCCCGTAATTTATCTTGCACATAAATTTTATCGGCTTGATCACGCGACCATGCTAAATCAATACGTGTTAACAACCCGCTTTTGACATAACGTTGCCATTCCACTTGATAAAGGAAATCTTCTACAAAATGAGGATTGCCAAAAAAGAGCCAGTTTTTCCCCGTCGCACCTTCACTTTCACGTTGTTGCATAAACCCTCTAAAAGGCGCAATCCCCGTCCCCGGGCCAATCATAATCACAGGGACTTGATTATCTTCAGGTAAACGAAAATGATCATTACGTTCAATAAAAACGTTTACTGTATCGCCTTCTTGAAGTTGATCAGCTAAGAACCCTGAGGCACCTCCTGTATAAGCACGCTGATCGACGTTATAACGAACAACACCTAAGGTAAGATGAACTTCATCATCAACTTCTTGTTGTGATGAAGCGATGGAGTAAAGACGTGGAGTTAATGGGCGCAATATATCAATAAACTCTTGAGCATTAGGTTGCGCACTATATTGACGTACCATTTCATTAATTGGGTAGGTTTGCGCATATTGCTGAAGTTTGCTTTTATCAGCCACCAGCGATAATAACTCTTCGTGACGGGATAATTGGGCATATGCTTTAATAATTGGTGCACTATTTTGAGTTAATTCAACATGATGCAATAATGCTTCTTTTAACGTTAATGTTTGTGATTTAACATTTACCTGCTCATCCCCCGTTAACCATAATAGGGTAATAAGCTCTTCCACTTTTTCTTCCGAATTCTTAAACCATATCCCTAGCGCATCTCCGGGAAGATATTGTAATTCAGAGCCTGCTAGACTGATTTCAATATGACGGATATCTTTATCTGAATGTCGACCGGTGATCTTCTGATTAGTTAATAAAGTGGCACTAAAAGGTGCATCACGATGGTAGCGTGCGGTATCGACACTGTCGGTTGTTCCTGATTGTGTTTGTTGCAATACTTGAGTGTTTTGCTCAGGTACACGTATTTTTAAAATATCAGTCAGCTGAGTTATCCATTTATCAGCGTCAGCTTGATAATCAACATCTGCATCTAATCTTTCTAATAGACTGGTCGCGCCAAGTTGCGCCAGTTGATGATCAAAATCTTTACCTGCTTGGCAAAAATGTTCATAGCTACTATCGCCGAGACTCAGTACAGCATAAGCCGTTTGTTTCATTGGCGCGGCTTTTTTAGAGTGCAAATATTTATAAAATGCAATGGCTTCTTCAGGAGGTTCACCTTCCCCCTGTGTTGAGGTAATAATAATTAAGGTTGTCGTTTTGTGGATCTGCTTAAATTTATATTCACTCGCACTATAGAGCTCAACATTAAGTTGATTATCAACCAATTTATCGCGTAATTGTTCAGCTAAACGACGTGCATTGCCAGTTTGTGATGCTGATATCACGGTGATGGTTTCTTGTTGGGGAACCTGACTTTGTACACTTACCAGCTCATCTTTAGTGGATGAATGCTGATTTAATTGCCCCCAAAAATAGCCAGAAAGCCAAGCAAATTGGGCTGGAGTTAAGTCTTTCGTCACATCCTGTAATTTATTCAATTGCTCCTGTGTTAATGGAAGCATTGATAATAATGGGGGTTGATTGCTCATCGATCCTGCCTTAAAAAAACATTGCACTGCATCGGTGCTGTTATTGTGGTTGGACTTTTTTAATGAATAAGAGGGTATCGCACGATCAGAGCACGACTTAAAGACTGGTTTGCTCTATCTAATAACCTTAAAGACTAAATTTATTTACCGATTTCCTTTATCGATATAATGAATAAACGAAAAAGAATATAATAAGTCGCTAAGGTTAAGCGATTAGGCGTAACACACTAAATCAGATACACTAAATAGACACCGTTTTATCTGTATTTTTTTACTATTTAAGTCAAGAGAGTTTTGATGATAACCACCATCTTTAAAGATTTTCAGTTTGAAGCTGCGCACCACTTACCCCATGTTCCCAAAGGCCATAAATGTGGACGTTTACATGGGCATTCATTTTTAGTGAGATTAGAAATCACTGGTGAAGTAGATGCGCAGTCAGGTTGGCTAATTGATTTTGCTGATGTGAAAGCCGCATTTAAACCGACTCTTGATAGGCTCGACCACTATTATCTTAATGACATTGAAGGTTTAGAAAATCCAACCAGCGAAGTACTGGCAAAATGGATTTGGCAACAAGTTAAACCATCACTCCCCCTGTTATCCGCCGTGATGGTTAAAGAGACATGTACCGCAGGATGTATTTATCGTGGTGAGTAATTTTCAC
Organism: Proteus sp. MB838; assembly: GCF_054767435.1. Classification (NCBI taxonomy): domain Bacteria; kingdom Pseudomonadati; phylum Pseudomonadota; class Gammaproteobacteria; order Enterobacterales; family Morganellaceae; genus Proteus; species Proteus sp. MB838. Next base: position 6,554 of record NZ_BAABMO010000065.1, on the reverse strand, counting down.
CTAAAAAAATCAGCCACTCATAGGCTGATTTTTTTTAACGATAAATGACACACTAGGCGATATTTAAATATTTATGTGTTTGCATTGAAAAACGCCAATTACGCTCAATACAGGTTTTAATACATAACGCTGTTGCACTCTCTTTACAACTGATTGGTTGTAAGGCAACGATTGCCATAGGTTGTTGAGTTCTTAATCGCAGTAAATCATCCAGTGCTTCGATATCTTTTTCACGAGCAACAGGGTGTTTAATTTCATTGGCACGATTAATCGCACTAGATAAAACATTCAATCCACCTCGCATACCGACTTTCGGCGAAAGTGTTACCCATGTTGCTTCACTACAGAGAATGTCATGCGTGCCACTGGTTTCTATTTGGCAATCAAAACCTGCTTTTTCTAAGCCTTCCGTCAAAGGCCGTAAGTCATAAAGGCAGGGTTCCCCTCCCGTTATCACCACATGCTTTGCGCTATAACGTTGTTGCCGGAAAAGTGATAAAATATCTTCGACAGTGGCTATACCCCAAGTATCACTTTCTTGTGTTTTAATGGGAATATCTCCAAGAGGGACTTTCTTGCTCTCTTCTTTTTCCCAGGTATGTTTGGTATCACACCAACTACATCCTACAGGGCATCCCTGTAATCGAACAAAAAGCGCAGGAACGCCAGTAAAAACACCTTCACCTTGCAAGGTTTGAAACACTTCATTAATGGGGTATTGCATAAGAAACTCTGATATCCAATGAATGCTGATGATTATTACAGATAACTGTCTCACCGTAAGAGGCTTTATGATAAGGTACATGCTTTGTTTTGGATAGCTAACGTGCGAAAAGACACTGAAAAAAAGAGAGCCGATTTTTCGGTTGGACAGAGATGGGAAACACTTTAGATGCAAAAAGAGAATAAACTTTCACGAGGACTATCAGGGCGGCATATTCGTTTCATGGCGCTAGGCTCTGCTATTGGGACAGGGCTTTTTTATGGTTCAGCCGCGGCGATTGAAAAAGCAGGCCCCGCTGTACTTCTTGCTTATCTTATTGGTGGTGCCGCAGTATTTATGGTTATGCGCGCATTAGGGGAAATGGCAGTCCATCATCCAGTGGCGGGTTCTTTTTCACAATATGCTAGCCATTATATGGGACCATTAGCCGGATTTTTAACTGGCTGGAACTACGTTTTTGAAATGCTTATCGTTTGTCTTGCAGACGTCACCGCATTTGGTTTTTATATGAAACTTTGGTTTCCCGATGTCGACCAATGGATATGGGTATTAGGCATAGTCTGTTTTATTGGTGCCTTAAATTTATGTCATGTGAAGATATTTGGTGAAATGGAATTTTGGCTCTCTATCGTTAAAGTGACTGCGATTATTGCCATGATTATCGGTGGTGTAGCCATAATGATCTACGGCTTTGGTCAGCAAACAGAACATCCAATTGGTATTTCTAACCTATGGGAGTTTGGTGGCTTTATGCCAAATGGTATAGAAGGCATTATTGCCTCACTCGCCATTGTGATGTTTGCATTTGGTGGTATTGAGGTTATTGGTATTACCGCCAGTGAAGCTAAAGATCCAGAAAAAACGATCCCTAAAGCTATCAATGCGGTGCCATTTCGTATCTTACTATTCTATGTACTGACCATTTTTATTTTAATGTGCATCTTCCCATGGCAACAAATTGGCCATAACGGTAGTCCATTTGTACAAATTTTTTCCAATCTGGGTATCAATTCAGCCGCTAACATTCTTAATCTTGTGGTGATCACAGCCGCTATCTCTGCCATAAACAGTGATATTTTCGGTGCTGGTCGCATGATGTACGGCATGGCACAAGAAGGGCAAGCACCTAAATCCTTTATGAAACTGACGCGTAACGGTGTGCCTTGGATGACCGTATTAGTGATGTCAGTGGTGCTATTATTAGGGGTTGTGCTTAACTATCTTATTCCAGAAAAAATCTTCGTACTTATTGCCTCTATCGCGACATTTGCCACTGTATGGGTCTGGTTGATGATCTTACTTTCTCAAGTGGCTATGCGTCGCCAAATGAGTGCTGAAGAGGCGAAAAAACTAAAATTCCCTGTACCATTTTGGCCAATAGCACCCGCCATTACCATTATTTTTATGGCATTTGTGATAGCAATTTTAGGCTACTTTGAATCAACCCGAATGGCATTAATCGTTGGGTTAGTATGGGTGGCTATTTTAACTGTTGGTTACTATATTGGTATCAAACCAAGAATAACGCAGAAATAATCTACTGTTATCAAGAAAAATAAAGGCTGTGAGTTATTCACAGCCTTTTCTTTATCCATTATCTGCGCTCAATACAATTAAGCGAGCGCTTGGGTTAAATCAGCAATTAAATCATCAACGTCTTCAAGACCGATTGATAAACGAATTAATCCATCACTAATACCATGGCGTTGACGCTCTTGTGCACTGTATGTCGCATGAGTCATAGTCGCAGGATGCTGAGCTAATGATTCACAATCACCTAAACTCACCGCTCGAGTAAAAAGCATTAATCGATTAAGAAATTCTCTGCCAGCTTTTATTCCACCATTCAACTCCATACTTATCATGCCACCAGGTAACGCCATCTGCTTTTTGGCAAGTTCATATTGAGGAAAAGAATTTAATCCGGGATATGAAATCGTTGCCACCTTAGGATGATTTTCAAGAAATTGCGCAATAAGCTGCGCATTCTGGCAAATTTTTTCCATTCTAATGCTAAGCGTTTTTATCCCTCTTAAAACGAGTGCTGCATCATGAGGTGATAAACAAGCCCCCGTCATATCTTTTAAGCCCTCAACGCGAATTTTATCTGCTAATTGATAATTAGTGATAATTGCGCCCGCCATCACATCACCATGACCTGATAAATATTTAGTCATAGAATGTACGACAATATCAGCGCCTAAGGTTAGTGGCTTTTGTAAATAAGGTGAACAGTAAGTACTATCAACCATGACTAAAACATCATGTTGGTGCGCAATATTAGCGATCTTTTCAATATCACTAACCCTCATATTAGGATTAGCCGGTGTTTCAAAGAAAATAAGCTTTGTTCTATCTGTAATTGCTTCGGCTAATTTTTCAGGATCGGTTAAATCAACATGTTTGATAGTGATACCAAATTTAGCCAGCCCATGATTAAAGAAAGTAAAAGTACAACCATAAACGGTCATATCAGCAATGAGTTCATCTCCTGGCTGCAATAATGACCAACATGTTGAAGTGATAGCTCCCATACCGGAAGAAAAAACAACAGAAGCGTCTCCTTGCTCTAACTGAGCTAATCGTTTTTCTAATAAATCCAATGTAGGGTTAGATATACGAGTATAAAAATGCCCTTTTTCTTTCCCAGCAAAACAATCAGCACCATATTGAGCCGTGGGAAATGCAAAAGTGGACGTTTGAAAAACAGGAGGCACCAATGCCCCCTGATAATCTAACGGAGAGTAGCCATAATGTATTGCTTGAGTATTAAAACACTTATTACTTTGCGTCATTATATCTCCTTGACATTAATTAAACTTCTATTTTCTGATTATTTTCCCCAATAATTTGTAATGTCCTTAATACAATAGTTAATCCTTTTAAGGTGTCAGGATTTTTTAATAATGAAAAAGTCGCACCTAAGGTATATTTTTTATCCTGATAAAGAGATTCTTTTTTAGCCATATTAAAGGCCGTAGTTAATTCCCAAACCGGAATTAATGTTTCTTCAAAAGCAACCGCCAATTTTTCTACCGTTGCGTTATCCATAATATCGACGGTATCTGAGGCTAAAGATAATAAATCAACAATATTATCTAGGCGCTTTAATGCTAATAAAGGCCTTATTTTTTCTAGTAAATGTTCTAAATGAATTTTATCTTCATTAGATAACAACGGTTTTTCATTTGGGCTTAAATTATTTTCACTCATTATTTTATTCCCCTACAATAATCCTCTGACCGTTGCCCAATATAAGCCCCGGTTATAACCGTTACGTAACATGCCACCGAGTTTTGTTGGAGGTGTTGGAATAACATCATGTTTATAGTCATACTGTAATGGCATACCCGCTGATAATCCCATTTGGGCAACAGCTTGTACTCGACCATCATAAATTGCAGCCGGATAACCATAACGCAGTTCACCACAAATATTATTAGCTATAACACCCGCTTGGTTATGACAGCTACCACCGGCCTTACTAATAGGCAAATCAACCGTATCACCTAACACATAAACTTGATTTAACCCATATACCTGTAATGTTTCAGGATCGGTCGGTAACCAGCCTTCACCATTGTTATATTCACTTAATCCTGTATTACGAATGGCTTCTACCGCTGTTATAGGAGGTGTGCTCATTAAGATATCAAAAGGCTCTGCTTCTCCTTCTTTCGAATAGGCGATTTTCTTATCAGGATCAACATGACTTAATGTAAAACCACGCTTTGCTTTGATATCTCGTTCAGAAAAGACCGCAGGAAGTACTTCACAAACTTCTTGCTGCATAAAAAGACAATTTCTTAATAGTTGAGCTACGGTAGGATAGGTATAAACAATTTCTATATTACTTCTTACCCGTCGCTGACGTAAAAATTCATCCAGCATCAAGGTTGTTTCCATTGGTGCAATACCACATTGGTGAGGTACATTTGGCGTTTCAGGGAAAGTTACCGTGATAAATACACGCCCTTTTTCAATGGTAGCAATTTTATCTGCTAATTTTCGTGCAGCTTCATATTGATAAAAATGATTTCCAGCTTCAGCTAAACCTTCAATTCTATCAAGACGAGGAACACATCCTGTGGCTAATACGAGAAAATCATAGTGATATTTTTTCTTAGAACAACAATAAACTGTTTTATTATTAAAATCGAAACTTTCAGCTTTATCTATAACAAATTCAATTTCTGGTCTTAATAAACTTCTTTGTGATCGCATTAACTCTTCTTTTAAGAAAAGGTTAAATGCAATATACATAAATGCAGGTTTGTAATAATGGTATGGATTATCTGAAATAAGCGTAATTTTTATTTTTTTTGAAAATATTTCATCATTTAATTTTTTAGCTAAGATATTAGCGAGAATAGTACCCCCCGTACCACCGCCAATAATAACTATATTTTTTGTTGCCATATTATTTCCTATATTTGTAGGGAATTAGATAGACAAAAAAAGTATAGTAAAGCGCGTTAATATAACAAATAGATTAAATAGATAGATAAATTAAATATAGAGTAATAATACTAATCAATAATAAATACAATCATATTATATTAAAATATTTATATTTTAATATTAACGAATGTTATCATCACGAGTTAAGAAAATGTCGCCACCAAAGGATTATGATCAGATGCATCTGTGATTAAGATTTCCGCTTTATTTAGTGATAATCCACGATAAAATATATAATCAAGTGGCTTACCAAAAGCGCGAGTGCGTAAATCCTTTTCAAAGATCACTTCTTTAAGTTTTAATCTTCTAGCAAAACGCTTTAACACATTAACTCTTGGACGACTCCAGGCGTTAAAATCCCCCGCCAAAATAACAGGCCCTTTATGATCGATGATATGAGTCGATAAGCTGTTTAATTGTCTTTGATAAACATCAACACCGAAACTAAAATTGATCGCGTGTACATTTATCACCATTAAATGCTCACCAGTAATAAGTGGATAAACCGTAATTAATGCAGATTTAGCAAGCCTTAAAAAAGGCTCTTTTTCTCTTAATGGACAACAATAGATAGGATGGGAACTTGATAAGGTCATAACACCCGCAGGGTGCTGTTGAAAGGCTAAAGCAGGAACTTGATCAGCAATTAAATGGTTTTTACCCGCAAAACGAACTAATTCAGGTGTTGTTTGCGCTTCTTGTAAAAGTAATAGTTGAGTATCGGTGGCAAGCGTTTCCAGCATACTACGCCAATTGACCCGTTGCTGTTTGTAAATATTCCAAACAGCAATTTTTAAAGTGCCTTCTGTATATAGTGGCATCCCAATCGGTAGCATCTCTTCTATTTGGCCTAAAGGTAGTCTAGGTTCAATCCTTTCTACAGGTTGACCTGCTACAAAACGTACTGAATAAGTCGGTTTTTTCGCCATTAAGCAACCTCAGATAACCAATAGGATCTCTTGCTACCTATCTAGTATACCAAAGCTGGGATCTCCCCTCACCCTTTTAAAGAATATAATGATAAATAAGTGTAACTATTTTTGTAAAAAATAGCTTTAATGGCGAATTATTATGAAATAAGCACAGGTAATGTAGGCAACTTTAAATTTTAAACAAAAAAAAAACCTAAGTCATTAGACTTAGGTTTTCTTATGTGTTGGCGGAACGGACGGGACTCGAACCCGCGCCCCCCTGCGTGACAGGCAGGTATTCTAACCAACTGAACTACCGCTCCGCTTATTCTTTACGCACTTAACGTCTTTTTACATTAAGGCTTCAATTTAATGCTTGGCAGTTCCCTACTCTCACATGGGGAGACCCCACACTACCATCGGCGCTACGGCGTTTCACTTCTGAGTTCGGCATGGGA